>CAXGXL010000399.1:0-4380 GCA_964013555.1 uncultured bacterium | reverse complement strand
GAATACAGATGGGTTGGGGAACGGTGGTCAAGGTGTTTTCTTCAATGATGGTATGAAACGATGTTTGAAAGGCTCCTTGTTCGATCTTAACTGAGTGTGATCCGACAGGGATTTGTTCTAGATAAAAATACCCGTTTTGGTTCGTTTGGGTTTCAAGAATATCGTCCCCTACTTCAATGGATACGGAAGCCTGCGTGAGCCAACGTCCGGTTGGGCCACAAGCCCTACCTTTTAATTCTCCGAAGGAAACGTCGCAATGGTTTGGCCCTAGATGAACGGTATGCCCTCGGTATAGAAAAACGTCGTATGACGTTACCGTTGGGTGATTGTGGACTTGAACGGTATGGGCTCCAGTAGGTACTGAGGAGAAACGAAAAAAGCCGGTTGCATCTGTGTGTTCCCTAAGGGTTTCGTTTTCGAGCGCAATGCTTACTTCAACACCCTCCATCCAATGGCCGTGGGTATGAGAACAGAGCCTTCCTTCAATGTGTCCAATATTGGGACAATAGTGAGTTTCGCAATAGGGAGAGGAAGGCGGGGGAACAAAATACAATTCTTCGGGGTATTGGCATGCGGGTAACGAAATGAGAGTACTGATAGTATAAATCCAAAAGACTCCACGTTTTTGCCCCATGTATCCCCCTCATCACATGTGTTGACAATCCGATATTCTAAGTTGTTTATCGTAATTGGGTTAGAATCCGGGGTCAACGTCCGTGCTTAAGTCGTGATAAAAAAGACCTTTTTGTTCTATGGGTGACGGGCTATATTTCGGGCTTGGCCTCCTCTTGCCATCGGTTGAGGCTGGCGGACAGGTACAATCTAATTTAGAGAAGAACTTCCTACCGTCGGCTACCTTTGGGCTTCCTACGCCACGGGGTGATTAGGTAATTTGTTGTCTTCAATTGCAAAGTTTGTTTCTAATTGATGAAGGCGAATTCTAAATTTTAGAGGGGCTTGTGAAACAAACAAAAAAAGTAAATTTGGCGTTTTTACCTACGCCCCTTCATCGCTTGCCGAACTTGAGTTCAAAACTTGGAGTGGATTTGTGGACAAAACGCGATGACTTAACGGGGTTGGCGTTTGGAGGAAACAAAACTCGTAAGCTACAGTGGCTCGTGCGCGATGCTCAAGATGCCGGTGCTAGTGCATTAATTACTACGGGAGCGCCTCAAAGCAATCATTGCCGGCAGACGGCTGCGGCCGCTCGCTTGGCGGGGATGAAGTGTAGTTTGGTCGTCGGGGGCAATGGACCAAGAGATTGGACGGGTAACATCTTATTGGACCGTATTTTGGGAGCTGATATTCATTGGGTAAATGGTGGTTGCCGCTATTCCGTGATGGATACGGTTGCCGACAAAGTGCGCTCGGAGGGAGGAGTGCCCTATCTTATTCCTCTTGGAGGGAGCAATGCCTTAGGTGCCGCTGCTTATATAGAAGCAACCTACGAGCTAGCAAGCCAAGCAGAGGGGACTTTTGACTTTATTGTTTTCGCGACAAGTAGTGGGGGAACCCAAACCGGAATCGCAGCGGGGGTGCGTCAACTCGATTGGCCTACCTGTGTCTTGGGAATTTCGGTTGAGCATTCCGCTGAGGTGGTGAGAAAGAAGGTGAGAGATCTTTGGGATGAATCCTTTGAAGTATGGGGTCACGCGCCAACTAGTGTCGGTCCCATCCATGTTAATGATTCGTTTCTCGGATTGGGATATGCGAAACCAGCCGCAGCTGAATACGAAGCAATTAGAATATTTGCTCAAGAAGAGGGACTCATTTTAGATCCTGTTTACACGGGAAGAGCAGCTGCAGGCCTGATGGACTTGGTGCGCACCGGGAAAATTCAGTCTGGATCTCGTGTTTTGTTTTGGCATACCGGAGGAACCCCAGCCCTCTTCGCCTACGCGGATTCAATAGCGGAGTACTATCAGGTACAAGCACCATAACACCTCTTTAATTGGGAGCCGGCGGGGCACTTCGCATCGAGTATTCCGTAGAACTTAGACTTGGGCGTATTTGTGTTCGGGATGTTCTTCGAGTTGTTGAATAAGGCAATAAAGCTCTCGTGGTTGTACGCCGATGGCCGCTCCTTGTGAATCACGCTTGGGGTAGATTGGAAAGAGCAAGTGACCAGAGTAAGGAGAGGTTAGTGCAGTTGTAGCATTTTGGCTACCCAGAATGTCTCCTTGCTCGACTTGCATGAAATTTACCAACCCATCGCGAAGACGCATTTCCGGTGTGTCAAAGGGTTGCTGAAACGTAATTTCGTGGCAGTTGAGCTGGGGTGAATCCAGCGCTACATTGGGGGATGTTTCTCCGGTAGAGGCAATCTTATCCATTCCTGCGAGCGCTCGTACGCTTGCTTGGTATGTCCATTCTTCGGCTTGCGCTGTTATACCGGCTTGCCCCATTTCCAGGGTAATTGCAGGTTTTCCTTGTGCTCTTACAAATTCGTCAGAACATCGCCCATCTTTGGAGAAAGCACGGTGTGGACTGCGAGTTACCAAGTCGTTGGCTACATTGAGGTAGGTGGCCCATTCGAAGCCGCTTTTGTGGTAGGGGAAAATCCAAAATGGTTTGTTGGATGCCAAAATAGTTTGGTGAAAGTCCAAGTGAAAATCTGCAGAACGGAGGATACACTTCATTTGTTCAGCGCGACGTCCTTCGAGGGTATTGGGTACTGAATCACTGAAGGCACGGTTTAGGTCAGATTCTATAAAGCGAACTCCTTTTTTGCATGCTTGTACATTCCCTAAAACAATGCTCAAGCGTCCCTGAAAAGACACTTCAGAGTTGATTAATGCTTGGACAAGTCGACAAATACCGGGGAGGCTACCGGTTTCATTGCCATGCACTATTGCCGTTAATACGCAGTGCTTTTGATGTCCTTTAAAGTCGAAATACAGGCTGTCGGCAATGGGGCCTGGATAATCCTGCGCGTATTGTCGCAATTGCTCGATGTAAGTCCAGGGGTTTTGTTTTGAGTCGCTCATTGAAATGGTTTTAGCATTGGGAGATCTTCGTGTCGACGAGTCGCTGAATGAATCGAGTGCTTGTGCGGGTTAGTGCGGGCTGGTGCAGGGCGAGGGTAGCTGTAGTAATCTTATTGACCAGATGGAATTCGTGGTCTAGTACTACTCACGCAGACTTAATTGTGTTGTCGACCATTGACCTATTTGGGCATCATAAAAAGCTGTAAGTATTTTGAATTAAAAGAGTATTGCTCTGCTCGAAATGAGTTGTGACTTGCCTTGAGAGATTTTTCGTATTTTTGGTGAAAAACTCCTAAAGCTTTTACGCCGTATGACGATGGATTACCGTAGAGTATCGATAGGCCGGGAAATTGTTCTGCCGGCCGGACTTAGGAGCGACTCTGTCGTGGGCACACCTGTAGCAAATGAAATTGTCACACTGCATCAGCCAGCGGGGGAGGTTATTGATGTGGGTGACCTTGCAGAAGTTATTACATTGCCCGTGGCGAGGAGGGAGCCCAGCAGCCATTTAGTTGAGAATTCTCGTGAAGGCGGCCTAGGTTATCGGGACAAATCACGTTTGGGCGCATTTTTTTCAGGTTTTGGCTTTCGTTCTCGCCAGCCGAAGTTTCGAATAAAGCTTTTGACGGTGGTAGCCTCCGGTCTTTGGGGCCTGGGGATTGGATTGGGTATAATGGGGGCTTCGATTGTCATTGAGATAATTCTTCAAGTGTCTGCTCTTGCGCTTCTTGGAAGTGGACTTTATATGGCTCGATCATTTCTGCCAAGGTCCACCCCTTGATTGGTTACTATATTTAGAACCAAACAAGCCTTCCTTGGGTCCTAAGACCTCTATTTTACTTGAAATAGCCGGAACTTCTTGAAGTCCATGTAGGTTCTTGGTTGCCAAATCAGGATCTTTGCATAACAACTACGCCAGAGTTGCTTGTGAAGTCAGCCCTTCATGGCAGCCAGATAGTTCAAGAACCGAAACCTAAGTCCCTTTGGGAGAATACTGATGCGACTATTAAACGCCCTGCTCGTCACTTGTCTAATTTCTACTGGTATCTTTGCCTGTGGAACTGAAACCACGCCGGATGCAGTTACCGGTGAATCTAACTCCAATAACACAGGTGGCGAAAATACGAATTCAAGCGGTACTCAAGAAAATAATCCTGCTCAAAGCACTTTGTCTTTCACGTGTTCTACTCAAGGAGTGGTGACCGAAGGCAAGAACAGTGGTTGGAATGTCGGCGGCCAAGACCGAGAGTTTATTGCGAAGCTTCCGAATGTCGATGCATCTACTCCCGTTTCTGTCGTGTTTGCCTGGCATGGTGTGGGTGATAACATGAACAACTTTTCATCGGCACTTCCACTCTACCCTGATGCTGATTCGGATTTTCCGTTTATTGCG
>CAXGXL010000398.1:0-4391 GCA_964013555.1 uncultured bacterium | reverse complement strand
CGACCATCGAGGGTCGTGTGGATATGCCGCAGCCCTCGCAGTTGTCCTAGACCGCCCCGTGCTCGCCCTATTTCGGGTAAGTAGATTCGCTTAGGTTCTCCTACAAAAGTATGCTCTATTCGTCCGCGACGGTTGATAAGGACGCCGACTTGCCGCCCTATTTCTCGGCTGATGCTTGCGAGGTGACGGGCTAGCTCTGGACTGATGATGCGGTCCGGTGCGATGCGTCGGCGGAACGTTCGATTTAGCGTTTCTTTTTGGTATGGCTTTAGGCCTCCAATATTTCCGCTTACACTTAAAATGTCAGTTCCTTTGGTTCTGGAGTTAAAAGAGGTGCCTCTTAATACACTAAACCGCTAGGATTCAATCGGCAATGACCTGGTGAGGTCTCTTTTCATGGGAGTTCAGAGATGTTAGAGGACGGGGTTGGTAGTATCTTGATACCTGGCGCCTATCTGGCTAAAGAGGCGAAAATCCCGTAGAGTATCTCCAATGGGCAAGTGTTTAAGCCATTGGAATTGTTAAATAACGAGAATTGAGCATGCCTGAAACTCTAGCATTTGTGATGGATCCCATGGTGGGGATCAATATTTATAGCGATACCTCCTTCGCCTTTATGCTGGCTGGAGCCGAGCGTGGCTGCCGGATTTTGCATGTGAATCCGGGTGATTTAGATTTGTGGGAGGGAAAGCTTTTCTTAAGGGGAACTGTAGTAGAAGTTGCTAAGAGACAAGGGGAGTATTTTCGAGTTGTAGAGTCTATTCGGATAGCAGCTTCTGCGTGTAGTGCAATTTTTATTCGAACAGATCCTCCCTTTGACGAAGCTTACCTAACGGCTACTTGGTTATTGAGTTTTGCAGAGCGGGAGGGGGTTCGAATTGTGAATAGCCCACGGGGTATTCGCTCTGCTAACGAGAAATTATACGCCTTGGAATTTCCAGAGCTTTGCCCAGAGACCATTATTTCCAATAGCAAAAGAGAGATACTTCAGTTTCTTTCCAAGAATCAAAGTGGGAGAGCTATCGCAAAGCCTTTGGATGGTCATGGCGGGTTCGGCGTTTTGCTTCTTGAAGAAGGAGATTCTAACTGCAAAGCAATTGTTGATGTACTCACCCGAGAGGATAAAGAACCTATTTTGGTGCAGCAATATCTTCCCGAAGGAGTAGATGGCGACAAGCGGCTTTTGATGGTGGATGGCAAGATCAGAGGGGGCGTTCGGCGTATTCCGTTAGCGGACGACCACCGCGGTAATGTTCATGTTGGCGGGATGGTTGAAGCCTGTGAGATAGACGAGTATGATCGCCATATTGAGGATGTTATAGGGGATAGACTTCGGGCGGATGGACTCTATTTTGTGGGAATCGACGTTATCGGGGGCAAGTTGATCGAAATCAACGTCACTAGCCCAACTCTGGTTCAAGAGTTGCGGGATCTAGGAGGACCTGATTTGGCAAAAGAGGTGATTGATTCTCTTTTTTAAATGAGGATTCAAGCTTGTGCGTCACTTCGTGGGGGGGAAATTGAAGAGACCATTTTTCTGTCTGCTTATTTGTGGAGCGATGGCTTGTATTGGCGAGTCACCAGATAAAGGTGATTTTTCCCGCTCTCTTGTGGATAGGGATATTGAGCGACTCTCAAGAATCGGGTTGCCTAGTGGTCTGGCTGTTCCGAAGGGCATCGTTTTAGTTACTATCGATACATTGCGGGCTGATCATTTGAGCAGCTATGGCCACACGCGAGTATTGACCCCTTCTTTTGAGCGACTTGCTGCTGGTGGGCAGCTATTTAGGAACGCCATTGCTCAATCGACGACTACAACGCCGTCCCATGCGTCTTTACTTACAAGTCTCTATGCACAAGATCATAATGTGTATTCGAATTTTCAAGCCCTAGGTTCGAAGGCTCGTACTTTGGGTGAGATTCTTAAGGACAATGGCTATGCGACCTTTGGTTTAGTTAACATGAGGCATTTGAATCCCGAGGTGGGTAACTTAAGCCAGGGGATTTCCCATTTTATTCGAAGCGCAGATGTGGTTCGTGCTACGGACTCGATCGACTATTTTTTTGACTGGATAGATTCCATAGGGGAAAGACCGTTTTTTGCCTGGCTGCATCTTGCTGATGTGCATACCCCGTATAGGCCTCCTGCACCTTATGACCGATTTTATTACGATGGTGATGAGCGCGATCCTGGGCAGAAGTCTCTGGCTAGAATCCTCCCATTCTTGCCAAACCATATGTCCGACCATCGCTTTTTTAAGAAGTGGCTTGAGGGCATTACAGATCTAAAATGGGTTTTTGCCCAATACCAGGGTGCGGTAACTTATGTGGATGATGAATTGGGCCGATTTATGGTGGGGTTAAAAGAGCGAGGTCTTCTGAAAAGAACCGGGCTCGTCGTTACAAGTGACCATGGTGAGAATTTGGGCGAACACGATATGTATTTCGTGCATACAGGACTCTACGAGCAAACAATTCGCGTGCCTCTGCTGACATATTTTCCTGGTGGAGGTGGGCAAGGAACTCAGATCAATGACGTGGTCGAGTTGGTTGATGTGTTGCCCACGGTCTTGGAATACCTCGACATAGAGATACCTGGTGGAATTCGCGGTCGGTCTTTATGGCCTCTCATTCGAGGAGAGCAGATGCCGCAGAAAGCAGCTTTCGTTGAGCATGCAGGGAAAAATTTAGTAGCTCTTCGTTCTCGGCGTTACAAGTACATTAAGCATCTCAAGACCAAGCGGTTGCAACCGAACTACCCATTTGTAGCGGGAAAAGAAGAGCTTTACGACCTAGTTGTGGATCCGCAAGAGTCCAAAAATTTGGTGGATATTCAAAAAGGAGTATTGAGTTATTTTCAGAATGAATTGAGGATTAGGCAGAAAGACAAGCTCGCCCTCTCCACGGGTGAGTCGGAGCTAAGTGCCGAGACAGTGGATGTCTTGAGGTCTCTTGGTTATATTCAGTAACGCTGCCTTCGAAAGCGAGCTGACTGTTATTGAGCTAAGAGGTCGTCGATGTCATTTCGAAGTGTGATCATACTTGTAGCTCCCACGTGAATTTTACGCACCACGCCTTTAGCATCTATTAGGATCGCCGTTGGATAGGTATTGATTCTCATTTTTGATTGAAGTCTACCCGACTCCGTGTACACCGGAAAATCGAGTTCGTGATTTTTAATGAATTCTCGTACAGCTGGTAGGTTCGTGCGCTCGGTGTTGATGGAGATGAGCATGAAACCCTTGTTCTTGTATTCTGTGTAGAGCTTGTTGAGATAAGGCATGGAAATGACGCATGGCGTGCACCAAGTTGCCCAGAAGTCCATAAGGACTACTTTTCCTTTGAGATCGGGTAGCTGAAGCGAAGATTGGTTATTGATATTCGTCAGATAAAAGTGGGGTAGAGGATCTTCAATCATGACTGGCCGGACAGATCTCCAATGATCGCTTACATGGTGGGCTACCTGGAACGCTGCTCCGACTATAAGGAGTGCACTGGTGATTGCAACCAGCTTAAAGCTGGCGTCTGGTGCACGAGGGACTGCATCTTCAACTGCTCTTGTTCTACTAAGACAACGATACGCAAGGAAAAAGTATGCCACCGAAGGGCCAAACTCTAAAGCGGCTTTGATGATACTTTGGGCCGTGGTTAGTCCGGCGGCTGAGTAGCTGGCCTGGGGCAGGATCGGATGGGTAAAACCAGAGCCTACCAAGATAGCCCCAATGCAGACCCAGGCAACGTGTGGTAGCCAGGCATGGGCCACCACGGAGACCGCTGGATAAATTTCTAGTCTTTTTTCTTTGTCGCGACGCAGAAGGTAATAGAGCAAGATTCCGCCGAAGAATACGGCGAGGCCAGGGCCAAGGGCAAATTGCAGGTAGTTGCGCCAGAGTTGTGAGAGACCGCCTAGAAGCGAATTTTTTATCTGAAAGATGCCACTTGTCAGGCTCATGGGCTCTAAGATCACAAACTCCAGTCCTAGCCAGATAAAGAGGCGCCCATATCCGACTTGGGCCCTTGCTATTTGTGGAAATGCCCAAGAAGGATTTGTTAAAGCCCGCAGGGGGTTAGGCAAAGCAATGGGGGCTGGTTTCGATTGGGTCATAGGGATGAAAATGAACTTTTTTGCGTTCAATGGCAAGTTAGAGATGTCGTGGTTTGTAGAGGGGAGTGGATGCCAAAGCCCGAGAATCAACCACCCATGAAAGTTCGACGCCCAAAACGTTCGTTAAAACAGATTAGAAGAGTCTTATTTCATTGCATCCAAGGAGTAGCGGTTTGAATCTGAAATCAAAAAAGCCGCAGTCGACCTAACGATCGACCGCGGCTTATTCGATTGGTAGCGGGGGCTGGATTTGAACCAACGACCTTCGGGTTATGAGCCCGACGAG
>CAXGXL010000397.1:0-4397 GCA_964013555.1 uncultured bacterium | reverse complement strand
TCCAAGCAGAAGTCGGGAAAATGATTCAATGGGGCTACTTGGTTAAGAAAGAGGGTATAACTGCGCTTGAGAACGAAATTGGTAAAATGGACGACCAGCCTTTTCTAAAGCAGTCGGTAACTCTTGTTGTGACGGGTTATTCCCCTGATGAGATGCGTGACATGCTCAGTGATATGGCAGATGCTGAATATGTACGAGGGGGAGTGCCTGCAAAAATACTGAAATACATGGGGGCTGGAGCACCTGCGTTTGGAATGATTGGTACGCTCGTTGGGCTTATTGTCATGCTGGATAATCTTGAAGGAGACCCAGGAGGAATCGGTGCAGGTCTTGCAATTGCGCTACTTACTACTTTGTATGGCGTTATTTTTGCCCGTCTTATTTTTATTCCGGCGGCCAACAAGATTCAGCAGAATCTCGATATTGAGCATTTTCGAAACCAGCTTATGATGGAAGGCTTTGTGATGTTGGCGGAAGAGCGAGCTCCTCGATACATTCAAGATAAAATGAATTGTTTTCTAGACTCGGAAATTCACTACGAAATCGGGAGCAATAAGTAGTGGCGGCTCGCAATCGACGCCAGGTCCCTCAAGGGGGGGAAGACGATGATGATAATTGGATGGATACCTACGCGGATGCCATTACTCTTTTAATGGCTTTTTTTGTCGTGCTTTATTCTATGTCTGAAATTGTCGAGGAGAAGTACACAGCCTTCAGTCAAGCTTTTTCAGAAGCTGTTGGTGGGCATCAACAAATCAAGACAAAGGGGGAATCTGAAGGAGATGGCAAAGGAAATGCCTTTGATGCGAACCTTAAGGAGCTAGCACAGCAGTTAGCGCCTCTGGTGGACAGTGGCGCTGTGGAAGTCAACAAGACGCCTAAAGGAATTACCCTGGAGTTTAACAGCAAAAAACTCTACCGATCTGGCGGGGCGGATATCTTGCCGAAAAGCAAACCTATGCTCAATAAGGTAGCAAGGAGAATAAACAAATTTGGGAAAGGTACCAAATTGAATATTACAATCGAAGGTCACACGGATGATACGCCAATACGAACTCGCCGGTTTCCTTCCAATTGGGAGCTTTCTACGGCGCGGGCTACCAATATTGTTAAGTACCTAGTTGGGCGAAATGTGAACCCTAAGTTCTTGAGCGCAGCTGGCTATGCCGACGTGAGGCCGAAAGTGCCCAATTTCGATTCTCGCGGCAATCCACTGCCAAGGAACCGTGCCAAGAACCGCCGGGTTGTAATCAAAGTCGAACGGTATTGACAAACTCTCTATATTTTCGTCTTGAGCGTCTAGTATCTTTATCTACTAGAAACGAGGCCGTGACGCATGGGCGATTTTGCATACACTATTCACGATTTGGGTAAGGTTTCTTCCCGAGGTAAGAAAATTCTCGAAGGAATTAGCCTCTCTTTTTACCACGGAGCCAAGATAGGTGTTTTGGGTTTGAATGGCTCCGGAAAGAGTACCCTACTACGAATTATGGCAGGGGTTGATAAGGAGTTTATAGGGGAGTCTGTCCCCAACCCTAAATTACGGATAGGTTATTTGCCTCAAGAGCCTCAGCTGGACGAGAACAAAACAGTTCGGGAGAATATTGAAGAGGGAGTGGCCGAGATTCGCCGTTTATTGACCCGTTTTGACGAGGTAAATGCTCGATTTGCAGAAGAAATGACTGATGATGAGATGACGGCTCTATGCGATGAACAGGCTGCGCTTCAAGATAAGATCGATGCTGCAAACGCTTGGGAGCTCGATCACGAAGTCGAACAGGCGATGGATGCTCTTCGGGTGCCTAATGGCGATAGCTCGGTCACAAATATTTCCGGGGGAGAACGTCGGCGAGTGGCTTTGTGCCGCCTCGTTCTTTCCAAGCCGGATATGCTCCTGCTTGATGAGCCGACCAATCACCTCGATGCGGATAGTGTCGGGTGGCTTGAGCGTTACTTGGATGACTATCCCGGTACGGTTATCGCTGTGACCCACGACCGTTATTTTTTGGATAATGTCGCGGGCTGGATTTTAGAACTCGATCGTGGTCGTGGAATCCCTTTTGAAGGCAATTATACTTCTTGGCTTGAGCAAAAACAAAAGCGGATGGAGCAAGAAGGGCGTAAAGAGGCGAAACGGCAGAAGGCATTAAGCAAGGAATTGGAATGGGTTAAGTCTTCTCAGAAGGCGCGGCAGGCTAAAGGGAAAGCCCGCTTGTCAAACTACGAGTCTCTTCTTCAGGATGCGCCAGATGAGCGAATTCAAGCAGGCACCATATACATCCCACCGGGTGAACGACTTGGTGACGTGGTTTTCGAAGCGAACTCTATTAAGAAGGCTTTTGGCGCAAAACTTCTCTTTGATGACTTGAATTTTATGATTCCACCGGGAGCTACGGTGGGCGTTATTGGCGCCAACGGTGCGGGAAAGACGACCCTCTTTAGGATTCTTACCAATCAAGAATTACCTGATGAGGGGCGTTTGACGGTAGGGGAAACCGTCGAGGTTGCTTATGTCGACCAATCACGTGATGCCTTAGACTCCGAAAAAACAGTGTGGGAAGAGATTTCTCAAGGTGCAGAAAGAATGACCCTGGGGCGCCGCGAAATTTCTTCTCGGGCCTATTGCTCGTGGTTTAATTTCAAAGGAGAGACTCAGCAGCAGAAGGTGGGTCATCTTTCTGGGGGCGAGCGCAATAGAGTTCATATGGCGAAGCTTCTTTCTTCAGGGGGAAATGTTCTGCTTCTCGATGAGCCCACAAATGACTTGGATGTCGATACGCTTCGGTCGCTTGAGGATGCGCTATTGGAATTTGGTGGATGCACCGTGATTATAAGCCACGACCGTTGGTTTCTCGATCGGGTGTGCACCCATATTTTAGCCTTTGAGGGCGAGAGCCATGTGGAGTTTTTTCAAGGAAATTTCCAAGACTATGAGATAGACCGGAAACGCAGGTTAGGAGAAGACGCTGCACGTCCGCGCCGCATCAAGTACCGTCGCTTGGCTTCCTAGAGGAAAACGTTGTAGGTCGTGAGTTTTTGACGAATTTTTTGTTTTTTTTTGAGAATATCGAATTCAGAGGGATTCGCGGGCGTCTAAAGCGCTCAGCACAGCTATTTGTTACGGAGATTTCTATGAAAATGACTTGTGTGAAGCCGAAAGAATTTAAATGGGTGGCCATGATTGTTTTGGCTTTTTGGGTTTCTTCGTGTGGCGATGTTACCTCGGGTACAGGGGATTTTGGGCGCGTTTCGTATTCGCTCTATACCAAGTATGTTGTTGACGGCGCGGATATTAATGAGGTTCAGATACTAGCAGGATACCCTCAGGAGATTCGTACGCAGTTAACGGCATTGGGTTCTGATGATGTTGAAGATCCTGGGGAGTTAACTCATAGGGTGTCGCCAAAAGAAGGGGCAACTCTGGTCGCTCTTGATGATGGGTTTGATGTTCCCGATGTAACCATTACCGTTACCGAACCTGGAACATATACTCTTGAGACAATGAATGCAGAGACGCTATTTGACCAAATTCAATTGAATTTTGCCGCCCCTGATTCTCTTGATGTTATTACTTGGGTCCGCCGCTCGTCGGAAATGGAGTTTAGTAAGGTTTCCGCGGATGGTACTATTCTGGTTGACGAGGGCACTCAGGTTACCGTGATTCCTATTCCTGTCGGGAGTGATGGTAGACGGGTTGTTGGTGATTTTGAAGCGGTCATTAGTGCGACTCCTGGTGATTTGGTCGTGGCTACTGAGAATATCCTGGGGGCGTACGAGCAGAGCATTTGGTCGAGTCCTGATCCTATTTCCGTGGTATTTATTGACCCAGGTATCGTGGAAATTGTGGTTGAAGACGCCGTTAATGGTGTTTCTAAGGTTTTAACATTCGAAGTAGCTGAATAACCCCGTTTTTTCTCTCTTTTTCTCTCTTTTTCTATTATTGCAGAATAAAATTGCAGCCTTTTCTGGCTTTTTTGGGGTTGTACAAGTGCGCAGTGACGCATAAATCGTCTGGATACCCACGGGTTTAAAGAAACCGAAGAATTACTTTTGCAAGGAGCTCCCCATGCTTGCTAGCCGCGTTAGGAAAAATGCAGCTTATTCTCTTTTTTCTATATTTTTGACAGCCTTTAGTTTCTCTTGTGCGTCTCCTGAGATTGAAGCCAAAGAAGTTGCTTCTTTGGCGGACGAGAATCAACCGAATGCCGAGCAGGCAACTAATCCAAGCAGTGATTCGCCGGACGGGAATGTTCCCGATGCTGGTGGCTCCAGTAGCGATTCAGGTAATAACTCTGGCAACAATTCGACGCCTGGGGATAATGATAATGGCAATAACCCTGGAAATGGTGACGATTCCAGCGGTGACAATTCAGGTGCGAATAGCAATGGCGGTGATA
>CAXGXL010000396.1:0-4403 GCA_964013555.1 uncultured bacterium | reverse complement strand
CATCGAAAACTTCAGTTTTCCGTAAGATCTAAACTCGCAATGCTCTTATCTTCTAGAAGCACTTCGATCCTTCGCTCAGCTTCGTCCAGCCGACGCGTTCCATGCTTGGTTAGCTTGACCCCTTCCTCGAAAAGTGCGAGCGCCTCTTCTAACTTAGGATCGCCGCTTTCAAGAGATTCGGCAATCTGCTCCAAGCGGCCAACAATATCCTCAAACGAGGGTTCATCATTCGAAATAGGGGGGGACTTTTTCTCCATTACCCTTGATACGACTCCACCCCTTCGAGGTCAAGCGCTCCTATTGCTCCGAATGACTTCAGCCTGAAGGTTCCCGTTCGCAAGTCGAATATCCAATTCATCACCGATCTCAACGGCACTTGAGTCCACCAAGGCACGCCCATTAGAATCCAAAATGATGGAATAGCCACGCTCTAAAACACCAAGAGGCGAAAGTGCATTCAAACGCCCCGCTAGTCCAGCAAGCTTTTGTTTTTGCTCATGTAATTTTTGATTAATCAGAAGACGGTAGCATTTTTCTAGATCGTGTAATTTAGCTCTTGTATCAAGCAACCCAACTCTAGGATGCAATCGCTCCAGCTTTCCTTCCAAAGCACCAAGCTGCAACCTACTTCGACGAAGCAGATCGGTGGTATCTGCTCGAATGCGTTCCTGGAGGAAACTAAATCTCTGGGTGTATTCTCGTATCAGGGGGCGCCCGTCCCCTAAAGTACGGCGCCCCATTTCGACCCTAACCCGGCTTTCCCGGATCCTAGCGCGGCAACTCTTCGTTAACTCCTCTCGAAACCGAACCAATTGCCCAACAAGATCGCTCTTAAGAGGAAAGAGAATTTCCGCTGCAGCCGATGGAGTTGGAGCCCTCAGGTCCGCAACAAAATCAGCAATCGTAAAATCCGTTTCATGCCCCACGGCGCTCACTACAGGAATAGAACAATCGGCAATAGCTCGAGCCACCTCTTCATCGTTATACCCCCAAAGATCCTCCATCGAGCCCCCACCCCGCCCCACAATGAGCGCATCCAATCCGAGTTCACTCGCAAGGCGACTCGCTCGGTTGATCCCAGCTGCAATTGTGGAAGCAGCCTCGGCTCCTTGAACCCTAGAGGGGATCAAGAGAATCTGGGCATTCGAATAGCGCCGAGTGCTAACGTGAATAATATCACGAAGAACCGCACCGGCTCTGCTGGTCACAACCGCTATCCGTCGTGGTAAAAAAGGCATCTGCCGTTTTTTACCGGAGTCGAAGAGCCCTTCTCTCTGAAGTTTTGCTTTGAGTTGCTCAAAAGCCAATTGCAACGATCCAACGCCTTTGGGCTCGATGGAGTCGGCTATAATCTGATAGCGCCCATAGGGCACGTAGAGACTCAACTTGCCCGTAACAACAACCTCCAAGCCATTTTCTAATTCAAATTTGACGCGAGAAGCTTCTCGACGAAAAAGTGCGGCCGGTAAACTCGAAGATGCATCCTTAAGAGCAAAATAATAATGCCCACTTACCACTTTCAAATTCGAGACTTCGCCGATGACGGCCACTTTGGACATCCTCTGCTCTAAAAGTCGATTCACCTTTTGATTAACCTCAGTCACCGTGAGGGGAGATGATGCTACTTTCGAACGGGAAGCGGCATTTGCGAACAAATCATAGTTAGAAGGAGGCATTTAAGGTTTTAGGCACAAAAGGGGTACGGGATGCAAGCGCGTTATTGCCCATCGTATTGCTTTAAGAATTCACGAACTCTCGGAGCATCCTTAGCGGTGGGGTTAACCTTTAGATAGAGCCGATAGTAGCGCGCAGCCTTAGGCCCATTTTGCATACGAGCGTAGGTTATTCCCATGGCTCGATAGCACAATCCATAGGCCTTATCAGCCTGTATACACTTCGAAAATTGCTCTATAGACCTCTTGAAAGCCCCCTGGTTCAAGGCTTTAACCCCACCGGCATAATAATCTTTCGCAGCAGCCGATACAGCCGCTAAATCCGGTGATGCGCTGGACCCAGACTCAGTAGAATCTATCTTTTGAGGCGAGCTCTTCGGCGGGCTCTTCGGCGGACTTTTCGCAGAAACCTTAGACGGTGTCTTCGGCGAGACCTTTGATGCGGACTTAGTCCCTAATGCAGACTTTGGGAGCTTCCTCGTAGTTGATTTGCCGGTCTCCTTCTTCTCTACAGAAGAATTAGCCCCTTTTTCGAGCGCTAGACTTTTAATCCGGCCAGCATTAATAGCATCCCGAAAAACACGAATTTCCGGGCGTTCCGGTTGAAGCCCTAGTATTTCATCCACCAGCCCGGTTGCCCTGTCCCAATCCCGACTTGCAATGGCCTCTTTGGTTTCACTAATGCGCTCAGAGATAAGGCCACCACGTACTTGCTCTCGCAAGAGCTCTGCTTCAGAGGCATAAACACTCGCTTTATCAATATCAGAGAGTGCATTCCAAGCGCTGGACCAATTCCCATCGCGAATGTAGGTTTTCGCTTTATCGAAAAGAGCCATCATTCGCTCTTCCTTACCCGATTGCTCCAACAAATCTAAGGCTCTTGCACTAGTCGGCTCTAACTCTAAAGCCGCATTTGCTAAAACCTCCACCTGACTCCAATGTCTTTTCTCGTATGCAACTTCAGCCCGTTCGATGATTTTAGCAACGGCTACGGAATCAGCGACCTCCTCCTGTGGAGCCAAACTTCGTTTAGGCGAATCGCGAGACTCCCCTGAAAAGAGGAGTGCAAAACCAACGACAATAAGAGTCACAATGCCAGCACCAAGCCCAACGACAACCTTGGAGTCAAGAGTGAACACTCTAGAATTGACGGGTTCGACTTGTCCTGGAAGTGAGGCAGTTGCACGACGCGTGCTTTCCACAGGTGGAGCTATGAGATCTAACTCATCATCACTAAAGGTATAACCCTCCCCACGGGGAACAAAACGAAACTTCACATGACCTAACTCAATTAAATCGCCATGTTTAAGCTCTACGCGAGCATACTCCTCTCCATTAACCAACGTTCCATTTGCACTGGTTAAGTCAGAAATAGAATACCTGTCCTCTTCAAAAGTTAATTTAGCGTGGTGACGTGAAACAGAACGATGGTCAATTGCAATATCGTTGTCTTCGGTTCGACCAATCACCACTTCCCTTTGAGAAATTTCAAATTCCTCACCCGCAAATTGTGATGAAACGCAGATTAACCGAGCCCTATCCCCAACCGAAACAGAACTCTTGTCGGGGCCAGACGCCAAAACCTCCTCGTAGGCTGACATCCGAATTATGGCAGTCTTCTCGGCCCGATTCGATGGAGTGAGAGCATCATCTGGAATCAAATCCTCAAGGGTTCTTTCGTCTAAATTGGCCGCCTGTTCTTGCCGAAGCACTCCTTGATCGACCACGCTCACTGTGTCCTCATCCACCAGCTCTAATCTAACACCTGGTTGAGTCATCTCTGTCCCCATGAACACAGTTTTATCTGTCGCTTCATCCGGTTTAGGAAGTCCCTCTCCACAGAGTTCCACCTGAAAATCACCAATACGAAGCAAATCTCCTTTTCTAACGAGGTGGGCTTCCGCCAGCCTCTCACCATTAACCCATGTCCCATTGTATGAATCTAAATCTCTGGCCAAGATTTGACCGTCCTGGGCCCACAAAATAGTGTGACTCCTAGAGACATTTCGCTCATTCAAACGAATCGTGCTATTGGCAGCGCGGCCAATGGTGACTTCCCCCACCTCCACAGGTACCACGCTGCGGCGACCTTCATCGTCCTCGATAATCAATTTGAACTGCGTATTTTCCACGCCTACATCAACCTTTCGGTTTCATTCATTAAAACATCATACGCCGCTAAAGAACCCGAATCAATTGGGTGCAGCCTCCAAAATATTGAAAAACCAGCTATTTAGAGTATTTGCCTCTAGCTGCTCAAAAAGGACTCCAAAGATTGGTAATTACCTCAAATTTAGTTACATACGCATTCATGAATCAGAGCGCATTTGAGCAACTTTCCCTAGAGCAACACCAACGCGATTTACTTACCCAACACAACTTTGACGCAGAGACCTTTATGCGGTTAAGATTTCTCCTAGCCAACGGGGAATTTCCAAAAGAACGCAATCTACTAGATGCTCTTTTGGTAACACCCCATCAAGGAGAGCTAGATCCCTGGCCCTTAGATCCCGATATAGAATCCATTGGCAAACAAGCTATTGAACGCGGAGAAGTTGGCGTAGCAATTCTAAATGGTGGCATGGCAACTCGCTTTGGTGGCGTCGTCAAAGGAATTGTCAATGTTTTCGATGACCTGAGCTTTTTAGAACTCAAAGTAAAGGATGTCGCGAACAGACCCGGTCGGGTCCCCATCTTCTTAATGAATTCGTTTGCCACACATGGCCCCAC
>CAXGXL010000395.1:0-4406 GCA_964013555.1 uncultured bacterium | reverse complement strand
CCAAGTTATCTACCAAGAGGCGTCTGGGGACGTGGCCCACTGAGCGGCGCGGAGCACCGCTTGAGCTTTGTGTTCAGTTTCATCAGCTTCCTTAGAAGGGTCACTATCGGCAACAATTCCAGCTCCGGCTTGAACGATAAATCGGTCTTTGTGGGCTACCAAAGTTCGAATGGCTATGCCGAAGTCAGCATCGCCTTGGGGGCCTAAGTACCCAACTGCGCCGCCATAGATGCCTCTCCGATTCGATTCGAGTTCGTCGATAATTTGCATGGCGCGAACCTTGGGAGCGCCACTAAGTGTGCCAGCGGGAAAGGCGGCTCTTAAAGCATCAAAGCAATCGTTTTTAGCGGCCAGATCCCCTTCAACTTGGCTGACAATGTGCATAACGTGGGAGTAATTTTCTATGGTCATAAAGTGGGGGACGTGGACGGTACCGGGAGTAGCTATTTTGCCAACATCGTTTCTACCTAGGTCGACAAGCATAATGTGTTCGGCGCGCTCTTTGGGGTCAGCAAGTAGCTCTTGCGCCATCAGGGCATCGGCTACGTCGTCTTTCCCGCGTGGTCGCGTACCTGCAATTGGCCGAACTGTTACCTTATTATTTCTTACTCGGACCATCACTTCAGGTGATGCGCCTGAGATTTGCACTTCAGGACATTCGAAATAATAGAGATAGGGAGAAGGATTTATGGTGCGAAGACCTCGATATACGTTAAACGGGTCGGCAACTTTAGGCAATTCAAAGCGGCGTGAGAGAACGACTTGGATAATGTCGCCGGCCCGTATGTGACTTTTAGCTTGGTTAACGGCATTTTCAAATGCCGGCCGGGAATCGATGGGTACCGGCGGGGACCAACCCTGACTCGGTTGATATGGGGGCAATGGTCCTCGCAGGAGCCGCCTGGCTTCTTCGAGTTTGGTGGCATCTTCGGTATAGAGATGTATTGAGTGCTGCCTATGGTAAAACACTGCCACCACGGTGGGTTCTAGGAAGTAGGCGTCCGGTACTTGAGGCGTGCTTGGATGTGCTTGAAGGGGCTCAAATGACCTGGCAGCATCGTAGGAGAGAAACCCAAAGATACCGCCGACGCAAGGTGTCGTATCTGGGGTGTGGACAAGCGGTTTAGCTTTCAATGCCTCGCGAATGGCAGTGAGGGGGTCTTTAGAGGGGAGGGAATAGGACCCTTGGCCTTCGGTAACGGTGAGGTTATTTTGGCTCACATTAAAGACACGTTTGGCCCCAAAACCAAGAATGGATACATCAGCCCAGCCTTGTGGCCCCTCGACACTTTCATAAAGAAAAGAGGATGCACTCATTTGTCGCAACTTTAGATAGGCTGTTACTGGTGTTTCCAGGTCGGCATGCAGTTGCATAATATGAGTTTGGCTCTTTCCCATGGCCGAGTTGTATCCAATTTCGAGTGAAAAAGAAATGGGGTTTCTCGAGAAGAAAACACTTGTTCAGCTTATTGGAGCGAGGGCTTTTCATTGGAGAGTACTAACGGAGTTTTGAATACCTTTTTTTCCATGCTAGAATTTCCAAGGTGTAAGTTGAGGTACGATGACTAGGTTGATTATTTGGGCGAATCATCATCGGCGTTTGAGTCTCTTTCTGATCGTTATCTGCGTTTGTGGCTCTCTTCCGGGCCTGCCGAAAATAGAATTGGTTCCAGGTTTCGATTTATTGAAGATTGATGAAGACAAAGCCTACGAGGAGATTGAAGAGCAATACGGCTCGGCAGACGTTTCTAGTATTATTGTACACGACAAGAAACTATTTTCGCCCAGCCGACTAAGGCTCCTCAAAGAACTTGTCGAAACCATTGAAAGTAAGCTCTCCTTCAGCGAGAAAGTCGAGAGTTTGTTTTCGGTTAAAACCGCTAGGGCTGAAGACGACTCGGTTCTGATAGAGCCCTTGTTGACGGACATTCCGTTGACACAAAAACAAGCTCTGATCCTAGAAGAGCGAGGTGGGCAAAGTAGAGTTTTGCGCAATAAGGCGATTTCGCTAGATGGGGATACAACCACAATACAAATATTTTTAAAGAAGGGCTTGAGTGAAAAAGAGAAATCTGAGTTTCTAGACGAACTGCATACCATCCTTAAACCCTTTAAGAAGAAGTTTGACTCTGTCTATAACTTCGGGCCAACGTATCTAGATTCAGAGCTGACTAGGTATATTTCTGGCGACATCCTAATCAGTGTCATAGCGGCGATTTGTTCGCTTACCCTCGTTTTGACTTTTATGATGCATACCTTTGCAGGGGCCTGCTTTGCCTTGGTGACAGGTTTCATTACGATTCTTATTTGGGCGGGTCTTCAAGCCTACCTAAATATTCCCATAACTCTGATCAGTGCTCTGATTCCCTCTATGGCTTTTGCGATAGGTTCAACGGAGGGAATGCACCTACTCTCATCGTTTTTGAATCAGTTCAACAAGGATTGTGAGCAAAGTGCGAAGGCTGTCGATTCAATGGCCAAGGAGCAGGGGAAGCCTCTTTTAATTACCTCTTTGACTACGGTTTTGGGTTTTGCTTCAATTATGGTTCATCCTTTAGGGATACTACGTTTTTTTGGTTTAAGTGCTACCATAGCCTTCATTATAACGCCTTTGGTTACTTGCCTTACTGCACCGTTGTTTTTCTCTTTTGTGGCGAAGTTTAATCCTCCTAATATGAAGCAAGACGAGAAGGGGCTTCTAGTTAGGTTTTTTCAAAATATTCATTTGGGCCTCCTTTCGAGACATAAGGTGGCGGTGGGAGCCTTGTCTTTCGTGCTTTTGATGACTTGCGGTTTTTTGACCTTTCACATTGAACGAAGCGAATATGGCAGTAAGGTGTTTCCTGCGGACTCTGAGGTCGCAATGCGGGAGAGTGAAATTGATACTCGCCTTCCTGGTACTGAAATAACATTGCTTCGTCTTCAAACGTTTGAGCCGGATGAATTTCATAGGGCCGAAAATCTTCGGCGAGTGGAAAAAATTCAACGTGAAATCGAAAGCTACGGTACAAAGGCAGCCACTTTGAGTGTGGTTGATGTTATTTCCGATATTCACAACGCTTTCGTTGGCAAAGAAGGAGACACCATTCCTGCAAATGATTCCTTGATTTCTCAGTACCTTATGCTGGTTGATTTCGACGATCTTACAAAACTGGTCGATGAAGATTATTCGGAGGTGCTTATTTGGATATTTGGAAAGCGGAAACCCGAAAAAAAGTACATGAAGGATAACGAAGCAATAAGAGCTATTGCCAAACAATATTCAGCAACCAATTGGGAAATTACGGTAAGCGGTAAAGATATTGTTCAGCTTAAAGGAATGGGGACCTTAGCTAAGGGAATAGTAGAATCTATTATCATTATGCTTTTGTGTGTATTCGTTATTCTAAGCGTTCTTTTTATGAACCTAAAAGCAGGAGTTATAGGCGTTTTGGTCAACGGCTTTCCCGTGGTCTTTTGTTATAGCTTTTTAACTATTTTTGATATTGACCTGACTGTATCGACTGCTCTTGTTGCCACAATTGCTATTGGGATCGCTGTTGACGATACTTTGCACTATATGACTCATTATCATACTGAATTGTCTAATACAGGGGATAACCAAAAGGCGCTTGAAATAGCCCTTGCACGAGAAATCAGACCCATCTTGGCTACAAGCTCGGCTCTTATTCTTTTCTTTTTGGCTACGGCTACTTTTACCGAACTTAGTTCCTCATCGCATTTTGGGGTTATCAATGCGATGGCCATTGTCGGTGCCTTGATTGCAGACCTTGTCTTGGTTCCTCTTCTTCTCGCGGAGGTACCGCTGATTACGCTTTGGGACTATATCTCTTCTTCTAGAGTGAACCTGAGAGTTTTCGAGTCTAGGGTGTTTTTGAACATGAAAAAGAAGCATATTCGGAAGATTATATCCCTTTCAAAAAGGGGCATTTTAGAGAAAGGCAGTGTTTTATGTGCCCAGGGCGAAGAGGCATCCTCGATTTATATCTTGATGAGGGGCAGCATAAGGGTTTCAAAATCACTTGAGGAAGGCGAAGAACAGTTGTTGGGGACGTTTTATGCAGGGGAAACTTTTGGGGAATTGGCCCTGGTAGCAGGAGGCAAGCGCCACGCAAATGTGACGGCAGATCAGGAAATCGAATTTATGGAAATTACCAGGCCAACTCTTGATAGAATTATGCGTTACTCACCTTGGTTGGGTCAGAGGTTACTTCTGAATATCGGTGGGGTGGTTGGTCAGCGACTACTCGAAGTGCAAGAGAACAAGGCCTAGCGGACAATTAGATGGGGGAAGAAGATATTTCCGCTCATTGTCAGGTGAAGTTCTTGAAACGGATTTACCCTTTGGTACTAACTCGATTTTTGATTCATGTACAATGCCTTAGCATAGGACCGAATGGAATGGT
>CAXGXL010000394.1:0-4407 GCA_964013555.1 uncultured bacterium | reverse complement strand
GAGGCTGGGAGGACTCAGTCGAGTTGCAACTTCAAGATGCTTTTAGAGGAGAGCTACGAGCACCTGAGGATAGCGAAGATGTGGAAGTTGCTTTATCGACGAGGGAGTGGCCCGGTGTTGAGGTTGACTTAGGGGGAGTCGGCTTGGAGGTTCACGCCTCAGCCTCCTCCCAACAAGGAGGCCAATCAAGGCCGACGCGGGATGCTTCTCTGGAAGGTTCTGGGGCAGACGGAGAGTCGGGGTCTTTAGCTGGCTTCGATGCTCCAATTTCGATGGACGGTCGACTTGCTAGAAAAGGCGAGCTTCCTCCAAGAAATTTGAAGAGCGGCGGTTATTTGGGCTTTGTGAGGCAAAGCGGTACGCGGCTTTTCTTGGCTCTTATTATTCTAGTGGCGTCCGGGGCCTCGATGGCGTTGTTCCTTGAGTCCCAGCGGTCCCCGAGAGTTGAGCTCACTGAGGCAAGTGAAGTCGAGGCAACCGCTATCGGGGCTTTCACTGAATCTAATGAGCCCGAGTTAGGCGCGAGCCCAGTTTCTGGTCCCTCTAAGAAAGAAGGAGGCTCGCTAGCAGACAAAGCTCCTAAGGAAGTTGTGGCCGAAGATCCCCAGAGAAAAGACACCCAAAGCAAAAGAAAAACACTAGAGGGTGTCGCTAAATCCCAGGAGCGTGAAGAGCCAAGGAGAGCTCAAGGCGCTGCAACAAAGTCGGCTGATAAGATTGCATCTGAGGTAGCTTCCGCACCGGCTTTAGGACGCTTGGGGTATAGATCTCCGGTGGCAGCAGCGATGATTCCCAAGCCTTCGGCTCTTACGAAAAAGGAGTCGCTTACGGAAAGGGGTGAGGTGATGGCCCCTCCACCTCCACCGGCTCCGGCTTTGCCAAAAAAGAAGGCATGTCCCAGGGGGATGATTCACTTGGGCCCTGGAGCCTTTGTTTTTGGGAGTTCAGTTTCAGATCCGTTGCGTGGCTTTGGGGACTTAAGGGCTAAAAGAGTTGAAGCAAAGTCGTTTTGTATTGATATCTATGAGTACCCAAACTCCCGTGGGCGGTCCCCGACGGTCAATGTTACCTGGCGCCGGGCAAAGTCGTTGTGTGAAAAGCGCGGGAAGCGGCTTTGTACCGAACAAGAGTGGGAGCGGGCTTGCAAGGGCCCAAAAGGAGCGCGTTTTCCGACTGGAACGGAACCCTCGCGAGGAGTATGCAATATAAGTTCCGAAAATGGTGAAGTGGCAAAGCCCGAGCCGATTGGCAATTACCCTGAATGTCGTAGTGGCTTTGGCGTCGCCGATATGGCTGGAAATGTAGCCGAATGGACTGCAAGTAGCTGGTCTAGCGACATTCCCGATAGAGTTGTAAAAGGCGGAGCGGCCGATCAGGCCTCCTACACTGCTCGCTGTAGCGCCCGATCGAACGAGAGTTCGGGAGCTCGGCAATCCAGTTTGGGATTCAGATGTTGTCAAGACTTCTAGATTTTCGCCCCGTGAATGCGTTTCAGGCCGATTAGCGACTTGCAATTTTGGGAATAATGGTGTTTTGGGAGACAAGCAGGACTTGTATTCTTAGGAGAGTGTCTCGATATGGCTGAATGGACCTTTAATTGTTGGAGCTGTGGCGAAACCACGGAGATGGACGACAAAGTAACGCGTAGCGACGAATGTCCTCACTGCCGCAATGACATGCGTTCCTGCAAAAATTGCCAGTACTATGATCAGGGCTCTCACAACGAATGTGTGGAGACTATCTCTGAATATGTTCCCGATAAGGAGCGCTCCAATTTCTGTGGGATGTACCGTCCATTTCAAGGAGAGCGCGAAGCAGCGGAAGATGTCGATGCGGCAA
Source organism: uncultured bacterium (assembly GCA_964013555.1). Lineage (GTDB taxonomy): Bacteria > Myxococcota > XYA12-FULL-58-9 > XYA12-FULL-58-9 > JABJBS01 > CAXGXL01. The sequence goes on along the minus strand of CAXGXL010000394.1, from coordinate 2,568 downwards.
AAGCTGCATTGGAAGCGCTTTTTAAGTAACGTTGGATTTCTTTTTATACGCCCCGTGGGGTTGGGTCTGCCCCGGCTTTTCGGTGGCTGCACGGTGCTTAAGCTTATGCGTTTGGGTGTCGCTTTTCTATTGAGTACTGAAAGTTGTTCCCGCTTGGTGCGGGCGGAAGCTGAACTCGTGAGTCTTAACTTTTCATTGCCTTCGTTTTCGCCTAGGCTGCCTAGTGGGGGAGAATTCGATGCATGACGAGCAGACTAGGATAATGGCAATCCCGACTCCATCGAAGTTCGAGAGGCGCGAGCATAAACGGGTTGCCGTTTCGCTGAGGGTGAGAGAAGTGATGGGACTAGATGGGGGCTGTATGCGTGCTACTTCCCTCAGTGTAGGGGGACTCTATTTACCTGAGGCTTCTCCGCGTCGAATCGGAACGAGATTGCTGGTGGAGATTGCGTTTCGAGACAATAGACCGCCGATGCTATTGACCGGTGAAGTTTGCCGGGTTGGCGATACCGAAGGACTCGGAATTGCTCTGCGGTTTTGTACGAAACCGCAGAGTCAGTTGCGTGGTGTTATTAGGGAGAGTCGAGCGCGATTGGCGTCCCCCCGCCTCTAGAAGCTCCCGGCTCAACCGCAAAGACGATCAGTTCATCTCCGGAATCGGCTTTTAGGCTTATTTCTAGGCTTCCATTTGCCTCAGCCATGGAGAAAGCGGAGGTTCCAAGTGCAGAGTTGCCAACTACGACGCCGATTCCCGGCGAGAGGGTGCCCGGAGCAACTTGCAAGACGACTCCCGAATTTTCTCGTGTCAAAGTGATGTAGCTTTGCTCAGCCGCGTCGCTAGATGCCCCAGATAGCGTTGCTGTTGCAGAATATGCGTCTACGGAGCCAGGGGATAGGCTCAGCGATGCAGAATATTCCTCCCCATTTGCATCTGTATAGAATAGAGCAATAGTGTCATCCAATCGGGCTTCAATCTGAACGGCAAACGTGCCATCTGCTGTGGTGGCGACTTCTACTGCCCAGGAGTTTGTGGTTTCAATACGCAACGTTCCTTCACCTGATAGGGCTCCAGGAGCGCCAACCAGCTCGACCGGTTCATCACTATAGTAGATGGAGTCGAGATTGATGCCTACGATGGTTTGACTGGCGTCTTCGGGAGTGCTGGGGGAGGATTCCGTTGAGTTGCCTTGGTCCGAGTCAGCCTGGTCTTCGTTAGGGTCACCGAATGCTCCCGCCTCCGAATCGGCAGAAGTGGATGATTCTTTGGAGTTCTCAGGAAGCGGAACGGTGTCTATCACACAGCCAACGAGGTTGATGGTACAAAGAAAAAGCAGCAGTGAATAAAATTGATTTGTCATATTGGTTTACCTTGTCTTCGAGTAACTGCACTCTCCGTGCCAATCGGTTTAGATTTCATATCTATGTATTTCAACGACTTACGGGCTTATGATTCATCGCTCGATGGATTTTTGTATCTATTTGTTGACAATGATGTCGTACTTGCTGATCTTTTTATACAGACCGGCGCGGGTAAGGCCGAGTGATGTGGCAGCTTGGGAGACCCGTTGGTTGTTTGCTGCGAGACTCTGAATGATGATGGCTTTTTCGAAGGTTGCGACCTGGGTCTTGAGGGGGCCGCGGGTATTTGCCGAGTTAGTGGGGAGAGCAGCTACTCCTGACTTTGAGCTGATTTTACTTGAAAAATCGTCAATTTGAAGGGGCCCTTCAGCCAAAACCAACGCTCTTTGTAGTTCATTTTCAAGCTCTCGAATGTTTCCTGGCCAAGAATGATCAACCAGTGCGGCCATGGCTTGACGGGAAATATCTGGTGCATCGGTGCCGCCGTAGGCCTCGACGAAATGATTGATTAGCAGCACCAGATCATCGCGGCGTTCCCGTAAGGGTGCGAGAGTAAGTTCGACCACGTTGATTCTATACCAAAGGTCTTCTCGGAACTGATTATTACGCACCATAGTCTCAAGATTTTTGTTGGTAGCACATACAATACGGGCATTACTCTTAAGAATCTTCGTACCACCGACGCGCCTATATTCATGTTGTTGGAGAACCCGTAGGAGCTTTACTTGCATATCCAACGGGAGATCGCCTACTTCGTCCAAGAAGAGAGTACCATCATTTGCGATTTCAAATAGCCCTGGTTTGGAGCGAACGGCTCCGGTAAAGGAGCCTTTTTCGTGGCCAAATAGTTCGCTTTCCCAGAGTTGCTCGGCGACCGCACCACAATTAAGAGAAACGAATTGGCCTTTTTTACCACTGGCTGCATGAATAGCCCTGGCTACCAGTTCTTTACCGGTACCGGATTCGCCTAAAATAGTTACGCAGACGTTTTTATCCGAAACCCGGTCGATGACCCGGTATACCCGGCGCATGGCCTTGCTAGAACCAATCATTCCGTGCTGTCCGGTGCTTTCGACGGGAGTGTCTCGGTGCTGTGCCCTAATGCGTTCTAGTTCATCAGTTTGCGCACTTAGTTCTTGCTCTAGCCTGGAGTTCAAATCTTCAATTTGTCTTCTCGATTCTTCCAGTACTTTTGCTTGTAATTGAAGT
>CAXGXL010000393.1:0-4421 GCA_964013555.1 uncultured bacterium | reverse complement strand
CAAGAGAAAAGCGATTTGATTGCATTCCCCACCGAATCAAGCGCGGAGATACACTCTACGGAATTGCCAAAGAGTATGGGACAACTATGCGGGCAATTAAAGAATTCAATCGCATTACTAAACCCCGATCTCTTCGCCCCGGTAAAATCGTATTAATTCCGGCTTCCATCCCAATGCTCAAAGGAGCGGCCACCCAAAATAAAAGTTCGAAAAAGAAAGCCAAAAAAGCGAAAAAAAGAAAATCAAAAACCCAATCCAAAGCAGCTACCAGTCATTTGGTAGCCTCCGGAGATACGTTATGGTCGATCGCTCAGCGATACCGGGTAAGCGTCTCCCAAATAAAAAAGTGGAATCGAATACAAGGAAATCAAATTCGGGTTGGGGAGCGGCTGCAAATCTTCTAAGATACAAGAGTGGTACTTCGTCAAGAAACTAGACTTGAGGCCTGTATGACTCGTTTACTACTCTATTGCCTTGTTTGCGTTGGACTCGTCGGTCTCGGATGTGATTCAGAGCGTTCCGCCCTGTCACAAAAGGTGCCGTGTAGCACCACCGATGACTGTCCCACCGGCCTTAGCTGCCTCTTCAACACCTGTGTACAAGAAGGTTCCCTAGGCCAAGGAGAGACTTGCACCGAAGAAATTCAATGCGGTGACGGCCTTATCTGCTTCGGCTCCATTTGCATCAATGGCTGCCGCGATATTTATCACCAAGGGCAATGCCCCCAAGGTCAATGGTGCGAACCCGAAGACCACCAATACGTTGAGGACAGTTTCGGCTTTCGATCTTACGTAGGTGAATGCGTGGAATCACAATGCGATCCCGAATTGGGCCAAGGTTGTGCCAACACAGACAGTTGCCTAAAAATTGACGAGCAGGTCGGTGCCTGCATTGAGGCGTGCGACTATTCTATCACTAACGGGGTTTTTAACGATACTTGCGACCCGCGGGACTCCCTTCCCCACAGCTGCCACGTTATAGGACTCAATCAACAAGCTGGATGCCTCCCTTCCGGTGCTCTTTCGGGGCCAGCCGTTGGGTTTGCGGGATGCGATACAATCAACCGTCCCTGCCAACCGGGGTTTTTATGCATTAACGTTGTTTGCCGAAGGCTATGTGACCAATCTCAAGCCAATCAGTGCCCAGTCGGTGAAAGCTGTATCGCCCTGGAGCGGGGGCATCATTTTGCGTTCTGCAAAGCAGACTAACGCTTTTGGAAATGCTGATAGTCCTTTAACGACTTCCAAGCGCCGCCCCAAGTCCAGCCCCTGGAAATAAAAAGAGCAAGAACGTCGCTACGAGGGCAGATCATTCCCACCAGGCAAGGTGAACGCTTTACAAACTCTCGCCCGTTATGGGGAAGAACTTGCTTTCTGCGAACATAGGGATTCCACAAAGGATTGATATCAATTGCTTTGCCATAACTATGAACGGAGTACCCCTTTGAGCGACCGGTAATCGGGCGACAATTAAATGCAGAGGTATTATTGGCCTGCATCGAGCGAGAATCGTCTCCCCCGAACCAAAATATGGGCTTTACCGAATGAAGAGGGAATCGCTGATTGAATAAATACTCAAAGATCTCAAGGAGCTCGTCGGCCACATCCTTGTGGACGATAAGGCTGCCGGTTTCGATTCTACCGCTTGGAGTCCAATGATTTAATTCGATCTGCCGAAGCATGTCCAAACCAATTGGACAGCCTTCCCTCCAGCTGACGCCGACCATTCGGTCTCTAAATTCTCTAGAGATCGGCTTTACCTTGCCGAAAAAGTACTTTTGTCCCATAGTGGGCGCGATCTTCTCCGAATAACCCGGCGAAGGTAAAAGAAAAATGATTGCGACTAAGCTAAGCCCAGTCAATGAAAACCCAGAACACTTTCGATTACTTAGCATACACTTCATGATTACCGAACTCTTCATTCTACCGAGGGCAACTATCAATACTCCCTCCTTAGATTCAGCAGATTGGCATTGCAAATCCAAGAAAAACCGTGCAGATCAGTACTTTGGTCTTACCAATTAGGAGAATTTAACTATGGCGTCACCCCGATTTCCTGAGCCTCCTCCCTCTCTACCGGAAACCCCCAGGGACCGTGTCGATGAATACCTAAACGACCTCTCGTCAATGAAAAACACTTGGGTAAAAACCACTATTCCGAAGCGGATCCAGCTACTGGAAGAATGCATCGAAGCATTGCTACGAGTTGGCGAACGATGGGTGGAGGCGGCTTGCCGCGCCAAAGGCATCGAAATGAATTCGGAGCTTGCTGGCGAAGAATGGCTAGGGGGCCCTGTGACAACCGTTCGCAATGTACGTCTTCTCATTGATGCGTTAAAGGCTGGTGGCCAACCCAAACCACCAAAAATCGAAACCCATTCTACGGGACAACACATCGCGCAGGTTTTCCCCAACGACCTTACAGATCGTATCATGTTCACAGGATTCAGTGCGGAAGTGTGGATTGAGCCAGGAAAACCAGCCAGCCAAGGTAAAATCTATCGTGACAAAGCAAATGGAGAACAAGTCCAAGGAAAAATCGCCTTGGTTCTCGGGGCAGGCAATGTCGCATCCATAGGTCCCATGGACTGCCTTTACAAACTCTTTGTCGAAGACGAAGTCTGTCTCTTAAAAACGAATCCGGTAAATGCCTATCTAGGGCCATTTATTGAGGAGGCCTTTGCCCCTCTTATTCGAGAGAAAATTCTATTTGTGGTTCATGGGGGCGGAGAACAAGGGCAATACCTCACAGCCCATCCCAAGATTGACACGATCCACATCACAGGCTCTGACAAGACCCACGACGTGATTGTGTGGGGCGATGCATCAGAACAAAAAGAACGAAAGACAAAAGGAACACCCGTCTGTGAGAAACCAATCAGCTCGGAACTAGGATGCGTAACTCCGCTTTTCGTTGTGCCTGGACCGTGGACCGAGGCAGAGATGGACTATCAAGCCGAGCATGTAGCAGGAATGGTCGCCAATAATGCTTCGTTCAATTGCAATGCGGCGAAGGTTTTGGTGATGGCAAAAGATTGGCATTTGCGAGATGAATTTCGCCGACGGGTTCACCGGGCGCTCTCAAAAACACCATCCCGCAAAGCCTACTACCCGGGAGCCAAAGATAGATTTGAAACATTCTTGCAAAACTACACCAATGCATTTTCGGTCTCTGAGTCCGGTGAATCCATTGTACCATGGACAGTGATTCCTGACGTTCCCCCGAAGGCTGGTGAATATGCGCTGACGAACGAAGCCTTTTGCGGTATCTTGGCCGAAATCAATATTGATGCTGCGGACGCACCAGAATACCTGGAAAAAGCCATTCCATTCGCCAATAACGAAATTTGGGGAAACCTATCTTGTATGATGTTGGTCCACCCTAAAACCCAAAAAGCACACAGTGGTCTAATTGAAAAAGCAATTACCGACCTTCGCTACGGCGGAGTAGGAGTCAACTGCTGGGCTGGCCTAGTTTATGGAATGTGCGTGACGACATGGGGTGCCTTTCCTGGCAATCCCCTAGAAGACATTCGCAGCGGCAAAGGCGTGGTTCACAACACCTACCTCTTCGACCATCCCCAAAAGTCAGTCGTCAAAGCACCATTCGTCATCCGGCCCAAGCCAGTTTGGGCAGCGGGCCATCGCAACCTCACTAAATTAAGCAAGCGATTAATGGAGTTTGAAGCTAAACCCTCACCGGTAAAATTGAGTAGGGTTATCGGTAACGCCATTCAGGCCTAAGATTTAGCGGCCTTTTCCCAAGAACTCTTTGATCGATTTATAGATGGCGTCTTTGTTGGGAATTTCGCTGGTGATGACCATGTCATCTTCCGCAAAGCTACCTCGTAAATCCTTGATAAATTGCCCGGACCCATAAGGACTTTCTACCTGCCCGTAGCAAAACATATTGCTCACCGGGAAAACTCTTTCTCGAAGAATCTCCAAACACAGTCGAGTATCATCGGTCGACCAGTTGTCTCCATCAGAGAAATGAAAGGGGTAAATATTCCAATCTGTTGCCGGATAGTCTTCCTCAATTAACTCAGCACATAATTTATAGGCACTTGAGATCATGGTGCCACCGGATTCACGAGTATGAAAAAAAGTGTCTCGATCAACTTCTTTGGCCATTGCATCATGAATAATGTAGCGCGTTTCGATTCCTTTGTACTGTGAGCGAAGCCACGTATCTATCCAAAACGATTCAATACGAACAATTTCTTTTTGCTCTTCCCCCATACTACCGGACACATCCATCATATAAATAATAGCTGCATTGGTTTGTGGCTCGCTCTTGACTTTCCAACTGCGATACCGTCGGTCATCACGCGTTGGAATAATAACCGGGTTATCCGGGTTGTAAATTCCCATAGCTATTTGCCGCTTTAAGGCTTGCTTAAAAGTCCGCTTGAAATGTCT
>CAXGXL010000392.1:0-4428 GCA_964013555.1 uncultured bacterium | reverse complement strand
ATCGTGATTTTCATCAATGCATTCTCCATCATGACATAGAGTACCCAATTCGCACGGCACGTAGTTTGCTTCCTCAACCGAGCACTCCCCCTCTACACAAGAACCAGTAAAGATATAGTGAATGACCTCATTTGTATCCAGCGAGCATCCGCTACCAGCACTCCCTTCGCATATCGTTTCGCCACAAGGGTCTAAACAATTGAAAGTTGAACTTTCACCACACAAAAAAAGACCGTCCTCGCATGTGTTTTCGCAACAATCGCCTCCATCCCATTCACATGCCATCACATTGTTTTGTACATCACATCGTCCGTCACCAAGCCTACCATCATCCCCACCTACAAACTCACACCACGACGGTTGAAGGCAGGTTCCGTTTTCGCAATGCTCGTCGCTCGAACACGTCTCCTCCACACGTTCGTAATGACAAAGCTCAGTAGGATGGTCGCCAATGCAGATCCCTGAAGATTCATAGCTGATTGCAACAAGACCATCACAGGTATTCTCGGGTGGCTCGTTGCAGGAGACGCCAACACACGGATCATCGAGGTCCAAACACACTCCGTTCGTGCACTTTTCGTCATCTCCGCAAATTACCCAATGTGAGATCTCGTAAGAGCACTCGCCAGTATCAGCATCACAACTTCCATCCTCAGAATAGAAAACAATTCCGTTGGCCACTTCATCACATCCCGGGACAGGGGGATCTTCACACTCCACATCATGACAAGGTAACTGGTTTTCGGAAGCGTTGGGGTCTAAACAATTAAAACCGCCGATCCCACCACAAACAAACATAGCATCTATGCATGTGCTCTCACAACAGTCGCCCCCATCCCAATCACAAACTCCTATGTTATTGGCCGCATTACACCAACCATCGCTGAGTAAACTGATATTGCAAGGTGTTCCGATACAAACTCCATTATCACAAACCTGGTCTACATCGCAGGGCTCAAGAGTAGCATCGTATATCCACCCCCCCCCCTCCGTACACATGGGCTGCCCGCCATGCTGCACCGCGACGTTTCCATCACAATAGTCTTCTGGCGGCTGAGGAATCTCGTTCTGCGAACACGGGTCATCAGGAGAGAAACAGTATCCCCCGTTACAGACCATCCCTACCAAGTCACAATCTTTTCTCTCTATTTCGGCATAAAGACATTCGCCATTCACACACTCTCCCACATAAGGGTAGCTTACGAGAGTTTCACCTTCACAAATGGGGCCCGGACCGCCCTCACAAACGACGTTCCAGCAAGGGTCGGGAGGTAATCCACAGTCCCCATCATCAAAATTCCATTCCGCGCAATTGAGATCCATTCCGAAACTACCGTTGTCGCAAAATCCATCGCCTATCCAACCCAGAAATGTGGCATCAAAACATTCTCCATCGCAATCGGTATACAAACCCGCTCCTTCGCAAGTCGGTGGAACACAATCTCCATTATCCCAAGAAATATCTTGGCAATTTAGGAATTCATCGCAGATACCGTCACCCATAAAGTTGGCATCAACACATAAGCCAGTACAATCCAATACTCGGTCTTCACCACACGGTAGAGAGCAATCAGCTGAATCATACCCATATACCGCACAATTCAATGAGGGGTCGCAATCGCCGTCACCTAAAAATGCCGCTGTTATACAACTCGCATTGCAGTCGCTAATCTCATCAGCCGGACAGTGGGTGTTTGCAATGCAAAATCCCCCTCCCGAGCACGCGAAACCTAACTCGCACAAACCACAAAGTTCGCCGCACCCGTCGTCACCACATTCGCGCCCATCGCAATTTGAGGAACAAGGAGTGGTACAAACACCATCAATACATTCAACCCCCGCCTCACATTCACCACAACTGCCTCCACAACCATCGTCTCCACAAAGAGCAAAACCACAACTAGGGGTACAAACACTGACGCATTCGCTGGGTTCATTTTGACACTCAAAGCCATGCTCGACTCTACAGTATTCACTGCAGCCATCCCCAAGAACCAAGTTGCCGTCATCGCATTGTTCGGCCTCTGCAACTAAACCGTCCCCACAAGTGCTGGCTTGTGTCCTCGAGGTATTGAGGCCCAGGCAGCCACCAAGAAATACCCCCGCTAAGAACAAACAAAAAAATCGGTAAGTCAACGCACTACACTCCCCCAGCGAACCACCTTGACAAAAAGTAAAAGGTCAAGACTGTCGCTCCCCAAACAGTCCTCAGCCCTCGATAGAACTACGACTAAGTCTACCAAGGAAATGCAATATCACCCAAGAATGTTTTCTCGTTTACAAAGAAAAAAGAATTGGCCTAGCATCACTTATTCTACTGAAAAAACAAGGATTTTTCATATTGTTCTGAACAGGAATGTCTAAAACTTACCTTTGCATACATATTTATTGAGTCAAAATAAACTAGAGTAGCTCTGAATATCGATGTGCAATTTGCTCAATGCAACCCTCAAAAGAAGCCTCATCTTGTATTACTCTATCGGCATTCGTCATCGACGGCTCAACAAAATGGTTGTGCATCGGCACCACGTGATTTCGCCATTGCTTGATCACACCACTAGCGTCTCGGCCGCGCTCAATGGTATCCCGCCGTAAACGCCTCTCGTATCGCGTGGTAGATGTAACGTCCAAAAAAATCGAGAAATCAAACAACGGCAAAAGAAGATCTTGCGACAATATCAAAGTTCCATCCACCAAAATAATGCTCTTTGACTCCGTTGAAATCCCCTTACTCATACGCTTGTGACTTGGAAAATCGTAAACGGGAATCTCAACAGGCTTTCCTAAACGCAGCTCTTGGAGATGGATAGCTAAAAGTGAAAACTCTAACGCCGCAGGGTGGTCGAAATTAATTTCTCCACCATCCTCATCGAATTGCTCGCTTTGATCTATATAATAGTTGTCTTGGGAAACAATAAGACATCTGTCGGGGCCGATTCGACTGGCAATACGTCTCGCCAAAGTTGATTTCCCAGAACCGCTCCCCCCAGCAATTGCCAAAATCGCGACTTGCATTTCAAACACTCACACCTTAGTTCCGTAGAGTCGATCTCCTGCATCTCCCAACCCGGGAAGAATGTAGCCCTTCTCGGTAAGCTCTCGCTCAAGAGACAAAGTAAAAATCTCCACATCCGGATGATGTTTCCTTAGATTTGACACACCCTCAGGCGAAGCCAAGATAGAAACAAACCGAATATCACCAACCGCGTATTCTTTAAGGCGGTCAATCGCCGCGACCGCAGTATTTCCTGTCGCAATAAGGGGATCGGCCAAGAGAATTTTTTTTCCCTTTACTTTCTCAGGCAACCGAAAATAGTACTCCACTGTATTGCCAATAAACTTATCACGATAAATCCCAATATGCCCTACCCGCGAAAATGGAAGCATCTTGAGCAAACCGTCCAGCATACCATTCCCTGCCCGTAAAATACTTACAATAACGAGATCATCACTAACCAAGGCGCCCCTGGTTTGTTCGAGCGGCGTTTCCACCTCACAATGAGACAACTCTAAATCACGAGTCATCTCATAGGCCAATAAAGCACTCAATTGCTCCATAACGTGTCGAAACTCCACCGGTGGGGTCTCAACATCTCGCAACTTAGTTAGATTGTGTTGCAAAAGCGGATGCTCCAAAACAACGCATTCCTTTGTACTTTCTCCATCAATCATGACAAAACATCCTAGTTATTTAAAAGACCGTCCCATCGCTAACCAACTTAATGGGCGGTGTTTGGTCGTGTCGTAAATCTTTCGCTACCTGTCGGCCTGCTCGCCATGTTCCGCCTTCTAAAACTTTCGCGAGAGGAAATTCCTCTTCGTTTTTTTGAAGAAGCGTCCGTACCCTAGGCGCTAATAAATCCAACGTATGAAGCGTCAACGCTCGCCATTCAACAATCAAATCGCTACTTGGACTATGAAACCTATTTAACACGGCAGAGTCTCGAAGCTTCAAAAGCCCCATATCTACTAAGAGTCCGCCATTGCGATATTCCGCTAGGCCAGTTAAGCCATCCAGTCGAGTGACGGTACACCCCGCTTCCTCAAATGGTTCAATCATGGAATAACTCAACCATTGGGAAAGCTTGTGAAAGGGCACCAGGCAATCGAGTGAATTTAATCCTCCAAGGGTCGAATGCCTCCACACATCACCTAAAGGCACCCCGCTAAGCGAGAGTCTCCCCGGCCAAATCGAACCCAATCCGCGAAGAACCGAATCCAGTAGTTCCATGGCTGTGAAGTTGGCTCGCGTTCCCTTAAGAGTCAGGAAATCCCACAACCCTCCTGGCCGCGCAGTCTGGGAACCAAAATAGCCGGGTAATGATTCGAGAGCATCCCCAAGAGAATGCAACAACTGCAATCGTCCCTCGAGACCCACTAATGGATTGTCAACGGATACTTGAAAACCAGAGGCTAGCGTTTCCAAAG
>CAXGXL010000391.1:0-4436 GCA_964013555.1 uncultured bacterium | reverse complement strand
TGTGCGAGGCCTCTTCCCGGTCGGGTGATCTCGTCTCACTTTTTGGCTCCGAGAATTGGATGGGGTCCGGATCTTCAAGGTTAGCTTCTAGGTGCTCGGGCTCTGGTTCCGGTTTTTTTGGTTCTTCGGCTTCTGCCTCTAAAGGCTCTGGTTCCGGTTTTTTTGGTTCTTCGGCTTCTGCCTCTAAAGGCTCGGGCTCCGGTTCTTTTGGCTCTTCGGTCTTTGCCTCTAAAGGCTCGGGCTCCGGTTCTTTTGGCTCTTCGGTCTTCGCTTCTAAGGGCTCGGGCTCCGGTTCTTTTGGCTCTTCGGTCTTTGCCTCTAAAGGCTCTGGTTCCGGTTCTTTTGGCCCTTCGCCCTTTTCTTCTAAAGGCTCGGGTTCAGATTCTTTTGGTTTTTCTGCTCCTCGAGGCTCTTGCCCTGATGGGGGCTGCCTTGTTGCTGAACGGGATCGCAAACGCGCTCTTTTTCCCAGAAAGAGAAGCGCTAATGCAAACAAGAAACCAGCGATTGAGGCTATCCAGATCACCAAGTACAGACTCCGTTCATCGACAGAAAAATATCCCCCATTGGAGCGCGAAAACTATCAGCCCCCCCCGACAAATTAAGGGACTTTCGTCCTTTTGGGGTTTAATCGCCCTATATCGTTGGATTTTGTCGCCGTCGAGGGTTTTGTTGTGAAGGCGCAAATTCGTTCACGCCCCAAAGAGCTGAATCATGCTGCTGGCGATTGAGAGGAGGCCCTGGTTCACCATTAACATAGGTTTGATTAATACCCCATGCCCAAAAAAGACCAGTAACATTAGGGCTATGGAGCCATACTGCATGTTGAACCGCTCAAAGTCCTGAGCAACTTGTCCCTTCAAAAAGAATGAAAGAACCTTTTGCCCATCCAGCGGATAAATTGGGATCATGTTAAATACGAAAAGTGCAACATTTACACCAAAGAGCATTTGAAGCATTTCACTCGCGAAAGGCGGGACAGAGTGGTACCAGCCGCCTTGCATTGCTGCAAGCAAAACGAGGACCGTGATAAACCCAAAGAGGAGGTTCGATACGGGGCCAGCTAAGGCTACCAGCATCATTCCTTTGCGCATATCAATACTTCGGCGGTAGTTCATGGGATTTGTGGGAACCGGGCGTGCCCAACCAAAAAAAGGAACCCCTCCACCGGAGCCGTTCGCGAGGAGAATAAAAAGCGGCAACAAGACCGTGCCAATCGGGTCTGCATGATTGAGGGGATTGAGGTTGAGGCGGCCTTGGTTTTCAGCCGTCGGGTCCCCGAGCATTTTTGCCGCCCACGCGTGGGCGAACTCGTGAACAGTTAAAGAAAGAGCCATCACAATTATAACCAAAACGGCATTTGCGACTACATCACTCACTCGAACACTCCATTGTACTTTCTTTTATGGGCCCAATTCTATGATTTGGCCATGGGTGTCTATTGCATCTAGGGAGCGTTTGCTCAAGTCGAATCTGTGCTTGAGCCCCCGAGGGGGTGGTGTTGGTCGATTGCACTTTTAAGCGCCGTTGTTTCTACATGAGTGTAAATTTCGGTGCTAGTCAGATCTGCGTGGCCGAGCATTTCCTGGACAGAACGAAGGTCGGCCCCTCCTTGAAGGAGGTGTGTCGCAAATGCATGCCTTAATTTATGGCATGAAACGGTTTTTCTTATTCCTGCTACTAGTGCGTACTTCTTGATGATTTTATGAAGGCCTGCTCTTGAAATGGCTTTCGAACGATATCCTATAAAAACGTAGGGGCTGGATTTGCCTCGGAGCAAAATTCGCCGGCCATTGCTAAGATATTCTTCTAGTGCCGCGACCGCTGGCTGGCCCATGGGCACCACTCTTTCTTTTTTGCCTTTCCCACGTGGGCGGACAACCCCAAGGTCGAGTTGGAGGCTCGATATCTCAAGGTTACACAATTCGCTGACTCTGAGCCCGGAAGCATATAGCAGCTCAAGTGCTGCTCTATCTCTTTGACCTCGCGGCGAGTTTTGGTCCGGGGCGGCTAGAAGAGCTTCTACCTCCTTTCTCGTCAATACTACGGGTAGTTTCCGATGCGTCTTGGGGCCTCGGATCTCTCGCAGCGGATTCGCGAGAAGGTCACCTCTGCCCTCGAGGAACATAAAGAGGCGATTTGCGGCGCTGACCGCTCGTTGTTGGCTAGTAGCCGCGCGCCCCGCTTCTCCCAGAGACTGGATCCAGCGAGTTAGATGGATAGGCTTTACCTTAGAGGGGTTACCGATAAACTGCCCCGCGAGAAAAAGTTGGAGTTGCTTGAGATCAGAAGCATAAGCATCAATGGTGCTTGGGGCTAAATTGCGTTCAACCCTTAGAAACTCTAAAAACCTGTCGCAGGCGTCTTCCATCGGTTAGACTTAAAACAAAATGCTTCGATTCTAGCAAACAATTCACAGATGAGGATTTTATGGTCCAGGCAAATGGTGCAATAGAGGATATAGCCGAGCGGCTTCTAAGAGCTCCTGAGCCAATTGCTTTTCTTGATGTTGTGATGCTGGTGCGTCGTGCCAGGCAGCTGGGCTCTCCAACGGATTCTGCCTTGCGGGCGCTTTTAGCGCTAAATGAAGCGCCTCATACCACGGATGGAGCGCGCCGCGTGCTTGATGAGTATTTGCATGCATGTGCTCGCCGACACGAAAATCAGGTTGCCTTGGGTCTACGGGTCATTCGCTTAAAAGACTCTGGTAAGAGAGCTCGGATCTTCTCTGGTGGGAGACTCACAATTGAACTTGAGGAGCGCAGGAACCTAGGTTGGAGGTGGGAAATTTACGACAAAGCTGGCCCAATTCAAGTAACCAGCGAGCGGGGACATTCGCTAAAAGGCGCATGTATTACCTATTCAGTGAAAGGAGGGCGCGCAGGTCGAGCGAGCTTGAAACTTCATGAAGTAGCTCCAGCTCGAAGCTTGCCTGCTGAGAATTCGGGGGCATCTTTTGTACTAGATGTTGAAATCGAGCCTTCACCAAAGTGACAAAGCCCCATAATCGTGAGCTAGATTTTTTTCACTTAGTAGCTATGAAAGCCTTGGCCGGTCTTGCGCCCTAACCGTCCGGAGTCGACCATTTTGCGTAGCAAGGGGCAAGGTCTGTATTTTGAATCCCCGTAGCCTTCGTGTAGCACTTCCATGATGGCAAGGCAGGTGTCCAATCCGATAAAATCGGCTAGTACCAGAGGCCCCATAGGCTGATTGGTGCCCAAACGCATAGCGGCGTCAATATCTTCAGGGCTGGCCACCCCTTCCATGACTGCATAAATCGCTTCATTGATCATCGGCATGAGTATTCGGTTGACGATGAAGCCAGGGTAATCGCTCGAGGTAACCACGGTTTTTCCCATGAGCTCTGCTAATTCTCGTGTTTTCTTATAGGTAGCCTCATCGGTGGCGATGCCCCGTATGACTTCTACCAGGCTCATCAGAGGCACTGGATTCATAAAGTGCATCCCAATAACTTTTTCAGGCCGCGAGGTAACGCCTCCCAAGCGGGTGATTGAAATTGAAGATGTATTCGTCGCAAGAATCGTATCAGGGCCCAGGACTTCATCTAGTTCTTGAAAAATCTTCGTTTTGAGCTTTTCATTTTCCGTGGCCGCCTCCACGACTACGGTAGCACCTTGATGGCCGGAGTTAGCCCCTACAGCACGCAGTCTCGCCAATATCTGGTCTTTTTGGGGTTCGCCAAGCTTTTGCTTAGCTACCAATTTGTTAAGAGACTTTTCTATTTCGAGCACACCGGATTGAGCTCGTTCAAGATCTGCGTCGCTAAGAGTGACTTCACAGCCCGACTGGGCTGCCACCTGAGCAATGCCGCGTCCCATCTGACCGGCACCGACAACTCCTAAATGAATAGATGTGGATTGCATAATTTCTCCTAAGCCGCGATTTCGGCGCTATTGTTTGTGGATGGTGGCGCAAGGGTTGCTTTTGCTTGCGGTTGGAGGAGTACTTTTCTCATCTTCGAGCGTGTGTGGGCCTGGAGCTATTGGCTCAGGCTTCACCAAGGTCTCAACGCCTTCTTCTTTAATTTTTACAGAGGCGTTAATCTCCAGCGTTAAGCCAACCAAGGCACTTCGAAGTTCGCTGGTTAGGTCCATGCCACGTAGGAAGTCTTTGAGTTCATCCGCCAGAATACGCATAACTTCGCGTCGCCCGTTATCGGTTTGGGCCAACAAGAATTGAATGGCCTCTTTAGGCAGACGAAGATCACCCACCGCATTTCGGATACCTTCCTCGGTCATGAAAACTGTACTAATTCCACTTACAAAGAGTTTTCGGATTGCGTCGGCTGCTTTGGAACTCAGGTTGGGATCGGTCGATTTGCCGTAATTCAAGTCGTTCATGGGCCCTGTCCTAGCGCCCTTTGGTGGATTAGACAAGCCATTGCAATTTGATTCTATGCCCTACTTTTCAATCAA
>CAXGXL010000390.1:0-4439 GCA_964013555.1 uncultured bacterium | reverse complement strand
CTTCGGTGCAATCGCCGTCGACGGCAGTCCCGTTAAGATAGCACTCTCCGAAAACCTCTGGAACGGATGGTTGGCATGTGGTGGTGTTATGGGGATTGGTTGGCTCTTGAGGCTGGTCGCACATGTAGAGATAGGCCATGTAGTCCCATGCGGGGCAAGTACCGTACTCGCCTTCTCCGTCGCATCCCATATAGAGGTCAATAGAGACGCTATCGAAGTTTTGTAGGACGCTAGCATCAGGCAGTTCGATTTCTTTTCGGAGGTCTCCTTGAACTCTGTCTTGCAAGAAAACGCTAACGGTTGTGGCGTTTTCACGGTTGAGCTCCGCTTCACGTTTGGCCTCGAAGTTGAAATAGATCGCTTCATTGCCAGCCATCTTTAGGTTGGGTTCGAACCAGCCTCTCTCGGCATTGCTTCGGGTAGGATCGGCGTAACTGCCAATGTACCGAATACGTTGAAATCGATCTATGCCGATGCCCCAACCAGGATTTTTAAAGACCTTTCCGAGCCAACCTTCGATCCAACTTGCTTTCTGTGTAACGTAATGAAATTGGTCTTTTCGAATTACCCGTTCTATTCCTGCGTAAGTTTGTATGTGCGCGTCTATAGCCTCCTTGAGGGGCTCGAGTTTGGCGAGTTGGCTTGGATAGTCAGAGTTTTCAGTGAGAAAGAAAACCTGTGTGTTTAGCGGAACGTGATCAACGAAGCTCTCTATATCTCGATCCCACAAGGGCACTGGCCAGCCTTGTGCCTGGGCGGGTTCATTCTGAATGAATAGATAGGATTCGCAACCCGTGTACCTATCTTTGAAATTCCAGGTCCCATCAAGGGTCTCGATAGAGAAGTCACCAGCAGTTGCATAGAGAGTCGAGAGGCCTTCTTGTTCAGAAATAAAGTCTCGAACTGGAAGATCTAGTTCTTCACAAATCCATGGTTTGTTTGGGGACAAGGGGGCGTCGGGGAGCTCTGTCGTTTCAGTGTTGCTTTTACAGTTAAGATGGGCGCAAAGCACCAGTACAACAAGACTCAGTAGATAGTTATTTGTATGCATTTGTTACTCGAGGAAATGAGATTCATTTTTAGCGCAACTCTCTACACGCTATGACAAATTAGGGCTAGTATTTCATTGTTGTAGGAATCGAAAGAGCTGAGAACGACGAAAAAATTACGTGTGAAACCAACTAATTGGTAAACTTGGAGGTTCAGCAAAGGAACTTTGTATCAAGTGCGGGAGATGTAGTGTATTGATTGGGAAAGCGCAACGAGCCCTCGAACTTGTGTGAGTGTGGTATTGAGGGTTTGAGTAGTTGGCATTGTGGAGCTCTAAGGCTTTAGGCATAGAAAAATGGAAAGCTTGACTCTGGTTTATTAGGAGAAGGTCAATGACTTCAAAGCAATTACATACGATTGCATTGGAAGATTTCGCAGTGGGCGGAGCAAAATTATTGAAGGAAAAGGGCAGGGAGATTGCCGTTTTTCGGATTTCGGACAAAGAAGTCTTTGCCGTAGATAATCGTTGTCCTCATGAGGGCTATCCCCTGATCAAAGGTACGGTTCGAGATTGTGTGCTTACCTGCCCATGGCACAACTTTAAATTCGAACTGCAAAGTGGAAAATGCATCAAAGGAAGTGAAAATGTTCAGACGTATCCGGTTCGCTTCTTGGAAAACCAAGTTGAGGTTGACATTTCGATTCCTGATGCTGCTCTTCAGCGTGAGAAAATTAACCATAGTTTGCATGAAGGGTTGTGGGAGCACCGTAATGGCCAGGTGGCACGGGATGTTGTACGTTTATTACAACTAGGTACGGCTCCAGAGAACATTATTGCGGAGGCTGCCAAGTTTGATTCGACCTACGCTGAGTGGGGGACGAGTCACGTCTTGCCGGTTGCTCTCGATGTGCTTGAATATCTGGACAGGTATCCTGGACTGAGCGCGGTATATCCAATCATGCAAGTGATGGAGCTCGCAAGTGAAGGGTATCATCATTACCCCCCAAGGCGAGTTGGGGCGGCCATAAAATTCGAGGGTGAGGGACCGGATTTTGAAGCTCGATTGCATCGTGCCATTGAAGATGAAGAGCTCGAACTTGCTGAAGGATTGTTTCGGGGAGCACTTGAAGGAGGTTGGCAAAAAGAACACGTCCAGCGTTTTTTCTTCGAGGTAGTCTCATTGCATTTCTTAGGGTACGGGCATGCTCTTATTTACTGTGTCAAAATTTTTGAGTTTCTTGAGCTGACAGGTTGGGTGTACGCGACCGATATTCTATCTTCTTTCTTGGTGCGTTTAATCAATTGGACTCGCGAGGATTTATTACCGGAGTGGAATTGGTTTAGAGAGAAGTTAAAGCAAGAGGAAATTCACTTCCCTAAGTGGCATGAGTTAACTAGGAATAACCTCTCTTGGGAGAGAGAACATTTCGTAAAGGAGCTTGTTTGGGGAAAACGGGCCGATGCCCTAGATGCTCTGGTTAGAGTCCTCGAGGCGGGGGTTCCTTTACCTGATTTGGTAGATGCCCTTAGCGAAGGAGCTGCGGAGAGGATCTTACGTTTTAAGATTAGTATTGATAGGTCCAATGAGATTCAAAATGGTTGGTTGGCGATAACGCATATTGCAACCTATGTTAACGCATTGCGAAGTGCGGTGAGGCGTTTCGACCAGCCCGATATATTTCGGTTATTTTTCTTCGCTATTCGGTTTATCAACCAGGGAAAAGCTCTGGATGGCGATTTTGAATTGAGTTCTCTTGAAAAACGAACCTGTGAATCAGAGGAAGAATACGTGAGCCAAATTGAATTGGCTCTTGTAGCTCATGATTGGAAGAAAGCTCTTAGCTATACCAAAGGGTACCTACGTGAATTTGGAGAAGCTAGTCTACTAAAAAATGCATGCATGGATTTTGTCTTTAAAGACGTTCTCGTTCGCCCTATTGTTGTTGCACACTGGATTAAGATGACAGTAGCTTTATTCGGAGAATACCAAGTGTCAAACGGCCCGGCTCGTGAGAAGCATTTGCTTGCGTTGATACGCTTCGGTAGCTCTCCTCTTCGGGAGCGGTGGATTTCACGAGTCAGTTTTGAGGCAATCCAATTCTTAGAGCATGGTAGGGTTCCAAAAGATCTCATGTAAGGGACATTGAAGTGAGTACAAAAACTCTAATTTTTGTCTACAATGCGAATTCGGGTGGATGGAGCGCATTGGCTGATTGGGTGCACAAAACCCTGCGGCCTTCTACGTATCCGTGTGAATTGTGCGAAATGACCTATGGTATCTTAGGAATGAGGCGCGTGTGGGCTGAATTCATTCGGCAAGGAGGATTTGAGGCTCTTTTCACCTACAAAGATCTGGTTTCGCAAGACTACCCAGAGCTGCTAACTGGTGCATTGCCTGCTATTTATCTTAAGGATGCACAGCAGGTCAGAGAGGTGGTATCTTCTAAAGATTTCAGTCGCTTAGGGAGTGTTGAGTCTTTGATTAAGTTATTAGAGGTGGAGTTAGGTAGATAAGGGCGCCCGAGGGGAGCGCTTCTTTAAATCCCTTGAACCGTTTTAAATTGCCGAGTAAGGAAATTCAATGAGCGACTCTCTAACTATTCTTCGTCCAGACGATTGGCATTTGCACTTGCGAGACAACGCCGGGTTGGCTTCGGTTATTCAATTTACGGCTGAGCGATGTGGCCGGGCTATCGTAATGCCAAATCTGAAACCACCTGTGACTACAGTTGAGCTAGCCTTGGCTTATCGGCGACGCATATTGGAGGCCCTTCCGAAAGGAAGCTCCTTTTCACCTTTGATGACACTTTATTTGACAGATCGCACTACCCGGGCGGAGATTGAAAAAGCTTCATCGGTAGATGGGATTGCGGCTGTTAAACTCTATCCAGCGGGGGCGACCACTAACTCGGAATCGGGTGTGACGGATCTGGAGCTTTGTCACGAAGCTCTCGAAGCGATGCAAGAGCTGGGTATTCCTTTGTTGGTTCATGGAGAAGTGACCAGCGATTCTGTCGATATTTTCGAGCGCGAGCGAGCATTTATTGAACATAAGCTTATTGACTTGCTAGAAACGTATCCTAAGCTAAAGGTTGTTTTCGAGCACATTACGACCAAGGATGCGGTCGAATTCGTATTGCAGGGACCCGAAAATCTTGCTGCGACAATAACAGCGCACCACTTATTGTTGAATCGAAATGATATGCTTGTTGGTGGCATTAGACCTCATTATTATTGCCTTCCCATATTAAAGCACCGAAGACACCAGGAAGCTCTAGTCGAAGCGGCTACCAGCGGTAGTCCTAAGTTCTTTTTGGGCACCGATAGTGCGCCTCACACTGTGGGCGCTAAAGAATCAGCGTGTGGTTGTGCGGGGGTTTTTAGTGCTCATGGTACGATTGAATTGTACGCAGAGGTTTTTGACCAAGTTGGGGCATTGGATAAATTA
>CAXGXL010000389.1:0-4439 GCA_964013555.1 uncultured bacterium | reverse complement strand
TTATTGACTCTGCTATCGAAACCTATTCTTCAGGGATGAGAGCGCGCTTAGCTTTTACGGTTGCGACAGATATTTGCCCAGAGATTTTGTTGTTAGACGAAATTCTAGCGGTAGGTGATTCGAACTTCAAAAAGAAGGCTGCCGATCGCATGAACAATTTGATGAGTGAAGCAACTACTGTGTTTATGGTTTCTCACTCCATGCATAATATTCGCACCATGTGTAATCGGGTTTTATTGGTGAAGGGCTCTAAGTTAATTGCCGATGGTGAGCCAAATGAAATTATCGAGCTTTATGAGAGCTTGGTGTGAAAGCTATTCTTAGATTACCTTTAGCCGTCCTCAGAGTCTCTTTTACGGTTTGTTAACGAATTTTTGCTTTGTTTTCTACTTGGTGATTGTGCCAAAGAAGTCCCAAGGCAACTCCTCATAATCCCTTATAGCACGATCTGCTAGTTTGCTTGCCAATTGCAAGTTGGGACACCTATGTGTAATGGCAATAGTAGCCATGCCGGCGGCTTTGGCTGCTTGAATCCCAGGAATAGAGTCTTCAAATACCAAGCAATCTTTAGGCTTAATCTTCAACTTTTCGGCTACATGAAGGTAACAATCAGGGGATGGTTTCGAATCTTGATAGTCCTCTGCGGATGCGGTGGTGGTAAGGAAGTCAGATAAACCCAAGCGAGCGACAACTTCATCAAGGGATTCGCGATTACTTGACGTTCCAATCGCAGTCTTCGCCACTTGATGAGCGGCTTGTACGGCCCATTGAGCTCCAGGGATGGGGGCGGGTTTGAGCTCAAGACCCATAGTGTGAAAACTCTCTTGCAATCGAGCGGCCAATGGCTGCTGCACAAGTTTAGGGAAATAATCCATGAGCATGGCTTCTATTTTTTTCCATGTTATTCCATAGCATTGAGTGTAATCAAAGTTACCAGGAACAATAGCATGGTGCTCCAAGAGCTTTTCGATAGCTTTTTCGGTGAGCAGCTCCGAGTCAACGAGTGTTCCGTCCATGTCGAAGATGATTGCTTTAATGTTGGAAAAAGCCATGGGTTGCCCTTACTTCCCCTCTCTATGTCGATAAAAAGGCGCATTGGATGGGGCAAGAGGGGTATTGCCTCTAATGAGATCTGCGGCTTTTTCGGCAATCATCATAGTCGGAGAGTAAATATTGCCATTGGTTACGTAGGGCATAACCGAGGCATCCACCACCCTCAGACCCTCTACCCCGTGCACGCGAAGGCTATCAGGGCAGGTTACCGCCATATCGTCGGTACCCATCTTTGCCGTACATGACGGGTGCAAGGCGGTTTCAGCGTCTTTAGCAACCCAATCCATAATTTCCTCTTCGGTTTGCACACTTGGGCCGGGAGATATTTCCCCACCATTAAATTCCGCCATCGCTGGTTGCCCAAGAATGTGTCTAGAACATCGGATAGCTTCAATCCATTCGCGGCGGTCTTTCTCCGTGGAAAGGTAATTGAAGCGCAGAGCGGGATGTTGCCGAGGATCGGTGGATTTAATTTTGATTGAGCCAAGGGCGTCTGAGTACATAGGCCCTACATGCACCTGATACCCATGGCCACTTGGCGGTTGGGTGCCGTCATAACGTATCGCCAGTGGTAAGAAATGAAACTGAAGATTTGGGTATTCGACATCATCGTTACTGCGGATAAAGCCACCGGCTTCGAAATGATTGGTTGCAGCTGCCCCGGTCTTTCCCAATAACCATTGAAGCCCCACCATGGGCTGGTTGTACCATTTAAGGGCTGGCGAAACAGAGACCGGTTTCGTGCAGGCATGCTGAACGTACACCTCTAAGTGATCTTGAAGGTTTTCTCCGACGCCTTTAAGCTCGTGAACTACTTTGATGCCGTGTTGTTTGAGAAGAGATGAGTCTCCAATTCCCGAGAGCTGTAAAAGTTGGGGAGAATTAATAGCTCCACCGCAACAAATGATCTCTCCGGCGTGGGCGGTGTGCAGCGTAGTACTTTTACCTTTTGTAAATTGAACTCCTGTCGCGCGTTTTTTGTCGAATAGTATTTCCGTGGTAAGGGCTCGACAAATGACCTTTAAATTGGGGCGATCCATAACAGGATGCAAATAGGCTCTAGCTGCGCTCCACCGCTTTCCCTGCTTTATATTGCGGTCAAAGGGAGCAAAACCCTCCTGTTGGTATCCATTGACATCATCGGTAATAGGGTAGCCCGCTTGTTTAGCTGCCTCAAAGAATGCCTGAAAAAGGGGGTTGGTGCAGGGCCCTTTTTCTAGGACAAGAGGGCCTTGGCTACCGTGGTATTCGTTGCCGCCGGCCATTCGGGTTTCGGCTTTCATAAAATAGGGCAGGCAGTGAGCGTAGTCCCATTTTTCCATTCCCGGATCTCGGGCCCACTTTTCGAAATCGAGGGCATTGCCGCGAATGTAAATCATTCCATTGATGCTGCTTGAGCCTCCAAGAACTTTGCCGCGGCCGTGAACAACTCGGCGCCCTCCCATAAAGGGTTCGGGCTCTGATTCGTAACACCAGTCGTAGAATTTATTGCCCAGTGGTGTGCTTAGGCCCGCGGGCATGTGAATAAAAATATCCCACGCATAGTCAGGTCGACCTGCTTCTAAAACCAGCACTTTGGTGGAGGAATCTTCACTGAGCCGGTTTGCTAGGCAGCAACCCGCCGAGCCGCCACCGATAATGATATAATCGTATCTATCTTGTTGTACTAGATTTGCCATGGATAACCTCGGACCGGCGTCTACCTTGAAATTCTCGGCTTTTCCAGCCATGGGGAGCGTCTCTTTTGAGTTTTTTTTTAAAGGCGAGCAAAAGGGCACAAGCCCTTGTTGTGTTTCTAGAAATCAGCCATTCCTTCAGCAATGACATAGTCTTTGGCCTCCCACCCACGTAGTTTTGCCATTCTCAATGGTGTCGGCCGATAGAGTAATTTAGCCCTTACGCTCCCGCCTGTGCACTCAGCCGGCAACGTGAAACTATGCTCGGTGCGGGCGCTGATGCCGGGGCCGATTCGATTGTCACTTGCTACGTCAATCGCTTTGTAATGGGGAACATGTCGATTATTTTCCTGATCTAAAAGTACTTTCGAGAAGCTAGAACCCGCCATTCCTGCAATGTAGAGCGAGTCGGCTCCATCGGTGATTGACTCGCCGAAGGGCTGGCCCAAATAGACCAAGTCCCCTGGTTGGGCAGGAAGGGGACTCTCGAGTGTTAATTCATTGCCTTGACGTGAGATGATCCTCGCTTCGCCTACAGGACTGTATATTTCAATGCCTTTTTGTTCAGCACTCCATTGCGGATTCGAAAAGGGACCTACTCCTAAATAGTCATCGTATTCTCCGGTGGGGCGTACAACTCGAACCACGTCACCCATTTGGGCGGTAACCGCTGCTTGGGGCCAGGTTAAGATCTCGTTATCGATATGGACGCTCGAGCCAACGACTCCTTGAGCGAGAGCCCCTCCCGTATCTGGAATGGTCATGCCCCCGCTAGCCTGACTCTCGGCACAACCCTCTCCTGCGACCTCAACCACGAGAATTAGGGCGCGCATTGGCTCCCCGGTGGGAACGGCGTGGCCGCAGCCGATATTGGTGATGCTGATGGTAGCATGGAGCTGGTCCGATTCCAGATTCGTTTTCACACTTACGTAGAGGGCGTCATCGATGAGCCGCGGGTCTCCCATGAGTGGTCCTAGAAACGTATGTTGCCGGATATCGTCTGGATCTCGAACAAAGCCATGGGTTGAAGATTGATTGTCGAGAGTCGCACCTTCCACCGCGTTGATGCGACCATAGGTCGAAGGCATATGGCAATGCTGGCATGGGGTTTTCTCGGTGTTGTAAGGACCGTCTTTCCATTCGCTGTAGGTTGTGTGAATGGGGAGGCCGTCGGGCCAGCGAGTTTCATCCAATTGCTGGTTTGGTAGCAACGCTTGTTGATTTTGCTCGTGGCATCCTGCACAAAAGAGTGATTGATTAAATTTAGGCTGATAGCTTCCCCCCATAATCGGAGTTGGAACGTCCGGAAGGGGGCCGTAAAAGACCGGATCCCAATCAAAGAATGTTCTTCCTTGCTCGCTGGGCCTTCCCATGACGAGTCGATTTCCCACCCCGGGTGGCAACGATAAATCGACATCTCTGACCTTGTGACAAGTATCGCAGTGAACTCCTTTTTCAAAAGCAAGTCCAGTAGCATCGTGTAGGTTGCGACCACCTGCTTTGCCGTTGATTCCAGGAGCGTGGCAGTCGGCGCAAGAACCAAAATTGGTGGGCTGGGCTTGTGTACTTAAATGCAGAGAGTCGCAGGATAGTTGCTCTGGACCACCGCATGTTTCGTTGAGATCTGGAAGCACCCCGCCGCCTAAATAGCACTTCATGAGCGCGCTGCCGTCGGTGCCTGGCTCTTTGCCTTCTCGCCATTGTCCCCCG
>CAXGXL010000388.1:0-4442 GCA_964013555.1 uncultured bacterium | reverse complement strand
AAACACTTCTGCGTTGGGGCGACCCCATCTTACCTGACGCCTCACCCTTCAACATCGGTCGGCAATCCCCCAAATCCCAATCCGGCCAATTTGGTACACACTGCGACTTCCTCGCGTTCTTGCCGCTTCCCCTGGGTTCCCAAAATAGTAACCATGGCCTATTATGTGTCAATCACGAATTCGTTAGTGCCCACATGATGTTTCCCGGGTTTCCCGGCGGCTGGTACGACGCGCTTGAGCACGTCACTCAAAAACAATCGGAAACCCTCATGGCAGCCAGTGGCCACTCGGTAGTTGAAATTCGAAAACAAAATGACAAGTGGGAAGTCATCCCAGGTTCTTTCAACCGACGAATAACACTCCTAGACACTGCCATCTCGATTGAGGGTCCAGTGCGCGGACACCCTAAACTCCAAACCAAAGCCGATCCCCTGGGTGTTCAAGTCATCGGAACCCTAGCCAATTGTTCTGGGGGCGTGACTCCCTGGGGTACTCTTCTTTTGTGCGAAGAGAATATCGAGCACTATTTTGCGGACACCTCGAAAGACCCTAAACGCAATCCTCACCACGACCGATATGGGCTCTACAGTTCGGGCAAGTTTCCCTATTTTCGATACCAACGAAGATTTAGGCTTAATGAAGAAGCCAACGAGGCCAACCGATATGGCTGGGTTGTGGAGTACGACCCTTATGCCCCCAACAAGTCACCGGTGAAGCGGACCGCATTGGGTAGGGTTCCCCGAGAAGGAGCAACCACCGTCTTAGCCCCCTCTGGTCACGTGGTGATCTATTCTGGTGACGACCACCACTTCGAGTACCTTTATCGTTTCGTATCCGAGAAAACCTACAACCCCACTTCGCGAGTCGCCAATCTAGATCTGCTCAATCAAGGAACCCTAAGCGTTGCCCAGTTCAGCCCTGACGGCACCCTGCGATGGCTACCCCTTGTTTTCGGCACAGGTCCACTCACCCCCAAAAATGGTTTCGAAAACCAAGCAGATCTTTTAATTCAAACCCGCCAAGCAGCCGACCTTCTAGGAGCAACTCCGATGGACCGCCCGGAAGGTATCGCCGTGAATCCCATCACGGGGAACGTCTACGTCATGCTAACCAAGAACAAAAAAAGAACAAAAGAAGAGGCCGCGGGCCCCAATCCAATTGCATATAATCAGCACGGGCATATTCTTGAAATAATTCCCCCAAAAACAAATGAGGCTACAAACCACGAAGCCAAAAGGGCCCGGTGGGATATTCTCTTAGCAGGAGGCGATCCAACCAACCCAGAGCACCATGCCCAATACAATCCGCGAACCACTGGGGCCGGAGCCCTTGCAAATCCTGACAACGCAACCTTTGACTCCACTGGACAATTGTGGATCTCCACTGACGGCGCGGAAAAAAGCCTAGGTTCCTGCGACGGACTCTGGGCTTGTGAAACCGATGGCCCACACCGAGCCATGCCAAGGCGTTTTATCCGAGTGCCTCACGGTGCCGAACTCTGTAGCCCCTGTTTTACTCCCGACGAAACCACCCTCTTTGTTTCAGTACAACACCCCGGAGAAGACAAGCACGCCCATTTTGCAAAGCCTACGACCCGATGGCCCGATTTTCGGCCAGATTTGCCCCCACGCTCTTCAGTAGTAGCCATCACTCACACCCGAGAGAAAAAGATAGGCAGCTAGGTCACGCACCGAGAGCTAACATACCAGCAAGTCGCTCATCACGTAACGTGGTTCAATCTCGCATTCCCGGCGGTGGTATCGTAGGCTCGGCAGAAGGAGCAACTAGGCACTCAGCAATGGTCTCCCCCGTAAAATTCGAAGCCAACTCGGCTAAATCGTGATACAAGCCGTCTCCAAACGCAACATCAAATGGATTGATATGATTCATATAACAGGGTGATATAGGGGCATGATAGGCCTTACCTTCGTCTCTCCACCAGTAGTACAAAGTTCGCACAGTCCACAAAAAACGATAATCGTACGACGTGGGGTTCACTCGCCACCCCGCCACTCTATCCGCCGGCACGCGATAATTGGCTTCTCTTACGGCAACAATCTCAAAAGCTTCATCCAATGCGCTACGCGCATCCTCCAATCGCTCCTGGCGAGTGTCGCTCAAAAAATCCCAAAAGCCATCGACGTAGTCATAGAGGCCATGCACTTGCGCTGAACGCAACGCAGTCATTTTCAAGGAATCGTCGAGTTCAGCAAAATACGGCAGGACATTCTCTGGAACCAACCGTTCATAAGAACGCCACTGTGTCACTGCAGCACCAAAGGTCTCGGACATCTCGCGCAAAAGAGGCTCAATTTCACTACTGTAACCCGGACCTGAGTCAATGGGGTTACGCATATCCACCAGACCTAACTTTTTCGGTTGCGTTTCAATCTCGGGAATACCAGGGATATTAGCCGCCACCGTTCCTACATCGTCCCATGCATCGACCCCCTGCAAATAGGCTTGACCGCTTCTCTTATAAATGTCTTCTGGCGCGACACCATTGATTTTCCCTTCAACTAAGAGTGCAAGTTGCTCCTCCATATAATCCACTAAGGTCTCCACAATAGGCTGCGACGCCTCTCCAAAAGGCCTAAAGATTCTGCTCAAAAGGTCGTGCATCGCTTCTGCGTCAGTCCCGAGATTCATCCGTGGGTTCCAAGCAGCCCGGGCTGTAACCACATCGTTGAGCCAATACCCCCACTCCCAGCCACTCGAAAAAATAAGTTGCCCCCGCATGCGCGCATCAGCCACAGCCATTTCGCCGCTGATTTCGTCTTGAGCCAGGAGGCGTAAATCATGTAATCGCCGATGGGCGTAAACGGGCAAAAAAAGCGGAACATCGATATCGTAGCTAACCCAATAAGCAGTCTCGGGATGCCACACAACCGGCCTCCGCCCCACTTCTTGGTGCAGGTATTTGCGAATATAATCGAAATTGTCATTGCTGTAGGTTGGCGCTGGATCGTCAAGCGCATAGATTTGAACAGAGTGGGGCAATACCCCTAAGCGTGAATCGGCGTAATAAGGTAGGAAATTGAAATTGATGTCTTCACCAGTTTCGGGGTCAGGATATCCTTCAGCGGTTTGTCCCGCTGATGCGTGCACCTTTATAAAAGCTTCCGCCCCGTTCCACTCCTCATCCAGGTAGCGCGCTAATTCATCCATCCATGCGACCATCCTACTAGGCGCGGGGTGCGTAAATTCGCTCGTACCTGATTCGGTCGCCAAATAGTCAAACCCCGCTTCCATAATATAATCGATGTTGGCCCGCATCTCAGCCAGTTCATCCGCCAACTCTCCTTGATTACGGATGAGACGCCATGCATGCTGCTGCTCAAGTGCTATGGGCACATCAACACCAACAAAAAGGTCATACCGATGTGCTCTCTCCACCAGTGTTCTCAGGCGGTCTTGGCGCTTCGTGCTATCGGCAAAATCCTGCCAATCATCGGACCAGAGTAAAACCCAATGAACATAATTTTGTCGATTCGCCACCAGCCAAGTAAGAACCTTGTCCCACTCCGGTAGCATAGCCTCAAAGCTCGCTTGGTCTTCCATTGCGCTCTCGCCCCAACCGTTTAACAATTCTACAAGCTCGGTAGGGTGCATCGTGTGAATCTGAAAACCTCGAACTCCCCAATACGGCGACTCACTCAAATTAACGGAAGGAAAACTACCACCAATCAATTCGGGCATAACTGGGTCCATGGGGTGCCAAAAGCCAAACCCCAACTCCTCCAGCAGTGCAAATGCTCCAAATGTCGTTCCAATAGAGGTGGTTGAGTTGGAACCGCGCCCCCTACCAATGGCCACCATAGCCTCCAAACCACAAGCCATCCCGCTTTTGACTTTGAACCCTTCCAATTCCAAACCCTCAAGCGGTGAATCCCCCAACAAGTCTGAAGCAGCTGCCGTATTTCCAAAACTCAAAAGTCTCGAATTAGGATTCCAATCCGAATCGCATTCGGTCGCCACCTCCAACGGGAGCGAAACACGAGGACTCAAAAACTCCAGCATGTCTTCTTTAGTCCCCGGAGCAACATCATCCCCAAAAAGAAGAATAAACCTCGCCTCCTGAACTTCAGCAGCGTCGGGAGCTTCTTCGGGTGCTTCAGGATTATCACTGGAGTCGTCTGCTGGAGGCAATTCGGCTGGCGACACTTGACTAAGGTTTGAAGAAACACCCTTATCGTTACAAGCCGCAGCGCAAAGCAACAATAACAAGCAGGCAATCAAAAACGACATATTTTTTTGCAACACAACTATTCCTCTTATTATTCAACATCTCACCTGCAGCACAGCCAGGTTGTTTTAAGTGTATACGGTCGTTTCGGGTAGGATTTCCAAGAGCTAACAATGCAATTCCCGATCCGTCAATAGGATTTCCTACCTAGTTGATAAATAGCACAAAAACACTGCCTTAAGACTGCAGTTTTGTA
>CAXGXL010000387.1:0-4442 GCA_964013555.1 uncultured bacterium | reverse complement strand
CTTTGGTAAGCCTCGCTCCCTCAGACCAATCTCCAAATAATACATCGGCCCACCATGCACACTGCCATCAGGATCGATTTTACGATACACTTGCGCCAAAGTGCATTCATTGAACTTTGCGGTCATCCCGAAAAGGCCAATGATCATCATCCAAATAACCGCACCAGGGCCGCCGGTACCAATCGCAACCGCAACGCCAGCAATATTTCCTAAACCAACGGTAGCACTAAGCGCCGAAGTGAGGGCTTGAAAGTGAGATATTTCTCCCGGATCCTCGGGATTGTCGTACCGTCCACGAGTCACATCCACCGCGTGCTTGAAACCGCGTATATTCAGCCATCCATGGTAAAAAGTGAAAAAGATAGACCCCAAGAGCAACACCAAAACGATCAAGGGAATACCTAAGAAAGCTTCATAAAAAAGAACCGCAGCCATATAACCAACAACGACTCCAAAATACCCGTCGATTTGTTGCGCCACTGAAGGCGGAGCTTTCGCTTTTTCTGCATTAAGCCCAGCTTTCGCCGTGGCTTCTGAGCTGTTTTCGCTCGCTGCTTTGGCAACCGCGTCCGCCGGCACCAAATTGGCAGCGGGCCCTGATTGGGCCGCGCTTGGTGCAGAAATGAAGGCGAGAGCCAGAGCGAGGACTAGGGTAGGGAACCACCGCGAGAGGTACATGGTGCAACCTTTCAATAAGAAAGAAAAAAAGGGGTAACTTGGGACGCAGCTATAGCAAAATGGACCAGCAACCTTCAAGCAAAAGAAAAGCCGACAAAAGTTCGCAAAAATTCAGGAAAAATAAGAAAAAGTAAAAACTAGCATTGACCTGGGATTCGGGCGTGTGTAGTAACCCTTCCTCGCTGGGGTGGTAGCTCAGTTGGTAGAGCATCTGACTTTTAATCAGGTGGTCCAGGGTTCGAGCCCCTGCCACCCCACCATTTCAATCTTCCCAAATCAATCTAGACGTTCAAGCCCAGTTGTTTCCGAGGGCAATAAAGCCCCAAGTCGAGCATCGTTTGGCGGTTGCCTCACAAATACGGAAATAAGGTCTGCATTTTCTACCGGGGGAAATAAAAATGGGGCAACCTGCTGGATTGCGGAGGACCATTTACTTGCTTGCGACTGGTTTTGGCTGAAAGAACCTTTCCGGAATACCCAGCTTTCCGAAGGGCTTGTAGTAGATCTTGCTGTCCACTCGAAGCACAAAGACGCCTTTCGCCTAGCACTGTGGCAGATTTTTTAGCGAAAGAAACCTCCACCGAAGTGACTCCTTTAACTTTTCTTAGGGCGGACGAAACTCGTCCGGGGCAGGCCATGCCTCAACTCATGCCCTCAACGGCCATATTGACCTCGCATTGAGGTGGTGCAGCACTTAGCATCATTGCCAAAGACAAAATAGGTATCATTAAGCTCTCCTCTGAATTCAGTATTATTGTTGGTGTTTCTCTAAACGATATTCAAGCCCTTATTAATAGGAAATCCTCAATAAGTTTTCCATCGCCACCAGGGCCGAAAAAAAAGTCGCGCCAAACCACCGAGTATATTAGATTTTTCCCAGATACCGGGCAGTTAAAAGGCGCTGTGGCGAACGAACTAAGATCTACAACCATTTTTTCATTGGGCCTCGATAGGGCTTTCTAGAAAACGGTTTGCGAAAATCTATGCGCAGGCCTCTTATAAATGTCTCCACGCTCCGTGCAATTCGGACTTTTGCCAAAGTTCAATTTTTCAGCTACACCCCAGCCATACTTAGGAGGAAATTTTGCTCAATTTTTGGAATAGAATCCCCACCCGGCTACGCACTAGCTTAAAACTTTTCGCCAAGCTAGCTCTTACCTTTGGTGCCTTTTACCTGCTTTTCAACCACAGCATCCAAACCGAAGACGGGCAAACCATCAAGATCATTGGGGCACTCCGAGATAACATCGCAAAACTCGAAATGGGCCAATTCTTACCGTGGTTGGGAGCAGCAGCCTTGATCAAGGTATGTGGAATTGGTTGCTCCATGCTCCGATGGCATCTTCTTTTGATCGGTCAGGGAATCCGCTTCAACTTTACCCATATTGTCGGAGCATTCTTAATTGGTCGCTTCTTGGGAACCTTCTTACCCTCCACTCTGGGACTTGACGGCTACAAACTCTACGACGCTGCGCGATTTAGCCAAAAATCAGTAGAATGCGCAGCGGCTACCGTCGTTGAAAAGGTCATGGGTCTGGCCGGAATATTCCTGTCCTTCCTTATTACGCTTCCTTTGGGGTTCCATATATTGGGCGAAAATGCGGTTCAAATAGCGTTATTTACCGTTCCTGTGGCCCTGGGAATCATAGGAGGGCTATTTCTTTTATTGTGGCGGCCAGCGCTGGTGGAATGGGGCGTGTCGTTTATACCCAAATTGGGGCGGTCGAAGATTGAAACCTTTATCAATCGGGCGAGCAATGCTGCGGCTGGCTACAAAGGGAACACCAGGCTCTTGAGCACAGTTCTTGGCTTATCCTTTATCGTTCACTTCACAACCGCCGCCATGTATTATTTTACGGCTCTAGCGGTCGGTGCGGTGGGCGCCGATTTCTGGGCTGTTTGCTTTGCTTCGTCAATTCAGATCTTTGCAACCGTCATTAGTCCTTTTACGATCGCTGGCGAAGGAGTCAGAGAGATTGTTCAAGCATTGCTCTTGGCCAAACACATTGGAGCAAGCCAATCCATTCTCTCGGCGGCACTCGGTTTTTGGGCCGCCGAAGCATTGACTCTTTTTGGAGCCTATTTTTGGTGGAAACGAAAAGATGGCTACAAACCCAAAAGGGTAGGGCTAACTACCAACTCCTCCCTTAACGTCGCCGGCGTGGGATCTTGATAGGCTCCGTATCAGGCAAATACCCCGGAATACTCGCGTAAACCGCCATACATTTCTCAAGATCATCGACCCGCACGTGGTCGTTAATAGGACCTGAAAAGCTCTCCTCAGAGGGGCCAAACCCCACTGTAGGAACCCCAGCGACGCCCATCGTGTAAGCCCCCGCCGTGGACATCGTCCACCTGTCAATGGTGGAGTCTTTTTTGAAGACGCTTTTATAAGAGTCTTGCAGGGCCCTTACCAACGGGTGGTCTTCTTCAATGGACCAAGGGGGGAAGAACTTTTCCATAGGAAGTCGCAAACCCCGATAACTTGCGGCATCAAACTCAACAATCTCAATCTTCGAGCGGGTTCCTTTGGCCAGTGTTTTTACTTCCGCCAGCACTTTCTTGACATCTTCTTTGGGTACGAGCCGGCGGTCAATGATCAAGTGGCATGACTCGGGTAATGCATTGGGTCCGTTGTTATCTGTTTCCACATGCGTGACGGAAACGGTGGCCTTACCTAAAAACTTATCTTCAGGTAATTTCTCATTAAGAGCCTTAACTCCTTGGACGATATCAGCAATTCCGTAAATGCAATTAAATCCCTTGTCGGGATCTGACGAGTGCACGGGCTGACCGCGTAAGGTAACTTTGACTTCAGCTCGACCCCGGTGGCCCCGGCAAATTCGCATACCAGTTGGCATACTTAAGACCACAAAATGGGGGTAGAGTTTTTCTACGTCAAAAATCCCCTTGTACGCCACGCCTTCACACTGCTCAGCCTGAATAGAGCCAACGACATAGACCGAACAATCTGGAGCAAGATCTAAATCTCGGATAATTCCACCGGCGTGAATAATGGCAGCTAAGCCCCCCTTATTATTGGTCGCTCCGTGTCCGTAAACTTTTCCCGCTTTGAAATCCCCTCGGTAGGGGTCAAAACGCCACGAACTTCGATCTCCAATGCCGGTTGTATCCATGTGGGCGTCGTATATGATCTTTTTGGGGCCGTCTCCGATTCTCCCTATCACGTTCCCGAAGCGATCCACATCGACGGCGTCGTATTCCAGGTCGAGCATCCGCTGCCGGACCATGATAGCTATTTGTTCCTCCCCTTGACTTTCAGAAGGGGTTTCAATGAGCTCCCGCAAAAACTCAGCGCATTTGTTACGTTGGCGTTTTGCAGCAGCGACGATACGATCTCTCATTTCTTCCATAACGGGTAAAACTTAACTGATTTATGGTGCTTATCGCAAATCATTCGTTCCCTTTAGGTTTTTACCCCTGGCTCCAGGGCTGATAAGGTTCCTATAATCGTAGAAATCGGAGCCAAGGGGAGAAAGAGCATGAACGATGAAAAAGCCCGGTCTGAAAGCCGAAACGCCGTCCGGTATGACCTTCGAATTCCTGTTGAAATGCTCAGAGAGCACGAATCGAGACCTCGATCTTACCAATGCGACAATGTTTCCCGTGGCGGACTTTATGTTCGTTCAGAACAAATTTTTCAGCCCAACGAGCTAATTTATGTCCGATTCGAATTGCCCTTAGGAAAGGGCGTGGTTTGTTTTCGGGGTAGGGTGGTTCATTCGGTACCGCCCTCAAGCTCG
>CAXGXL010000386.1:0-4447 GCA_964013555.1 uncultured bacterium | reverse complement strand
AAAAAACTTGGCACTCCGGGTTCGAGCAGTCAATGACTTCTATTACAGCCAGATTGCAGTTGCTCTTCACCAAATCCAATCACCTGCCCACCAAAAGACTTCTCTTTCGAGCTTACTTCCCCACATCAAGTGGACCTCCCTAAACCCAACCACAAAGTGGGGCCATCTCAGTGGAACTACCGACTGCGGCCCGGTGAACATTAATTTCTTGAAGGCCAGCTGTCCCAAGTTAGAAATGGTTCAATGCAAGAGCTCCTTTCCTAAAGCTCAAACATTCACCGAACTTGTTGGCTCCAAGAAAGCAATCGCAGGGGTCTCCGGTGGCTTTTTTCTCTACTCCGAGCCAGACATTGCGCTGCCAAGTAAACGCACCGATCCAGTTGGCTTACTCATTCATCAAGGGAGAGTAGTCAATCTTCCTATTTTCCGTCGCTCATCCCTAATGCAGCTCAATTCCGGCGAAACCTGTATTTCAATTGTTGGAATGAGCGGCACAACTTTTAGAATTGGCGACACGCTATTTTCCGTATCCGCAACCAATAATCCGCAAGTACTTCACCGCGAAGTAAGTGCATTCAATCGGGCCTTTGGCTCCCATGCCCCACCCCACCGGGGTACAACTATTATCATCGAAGCAAATCAATTGCTTCAAATTTTTGATGGCTCAGCCTGTCCCCCGATTCCACTAGCGGGCTCTGCCATAACGGTGCCCTCTATTGCTTCATCCTCCTTGAAACCCGCGGACGTCGTTTTCAACCTCGAGCAACTCAAGTTTCAGAACTTAACCATTTCCGAAGCCATGGCAGGCGGCCCTCAATTGGTCGTGGATGGAAGGGTGGAGATTCATCGCGAACGAGAGGACTTCATGCTTACAGCTCCCCCAATAACTTTCTCCCAGGATGAAACGTTCGATCAGAACCTCCTCCCCCGAATGGCTGTGGGAACGTTATTCAGTGGCGAATTACTCTTTGCCGCGATCGACGGGCGCAACATTGAAAGCGCCGTTGGCTTAACGCTCAAACAAACAGCGCAACTAATGAAGTCAATGGGATGTCAAAATGCCATGAACCTGGATGGAGGCTCTTCCAAACGCATGGTCATTGGCAAACGGGCTGTAGATCTAACCAGTACGGAAGTTCAAACTAATGGTACGCTTTCTGAAAAAGTCCGACCCGTCTATTCCGCAATTCTGGTCCACCAATAAAGAGGTAATGTGGGCTCCTTTTCGTCGCCTGCTCTAAAAAGAAGCTAAGGGTCTGTAATTATTTAAGATTAATGTTTTACAGGGGAGTACCGGTAAAATAAAAACAACTTTAGCGTCACATCACTCCCCCTTATAAAAGACACTCTAGTAGGTATTTTCACGCATTTTCCTCTATACAGATGAGGACAACCACAATAGAGAGAGCAGGCGGATGGCTTGAGCATTTTGCTTGCAGGTTCGATTTCAATCGTGCGCAGTAACGGCACTGCGATCACTAGTGAGTTCGTTCCGACAACGTCAGCCGCGCTAAGAGTCCAGTTAGTTGGCTCCTAACTTAACCGCCAGAAACCATCACTAAAACCATGGATGATGCTTCTGTAACCAAGGACTGTCTATGAAGTGGCTGTTGCTTCTACCATTCATATTCCAAGCTATAGTTATACTGATCGACGAGTTTTATTTTCACTGGAAACGGGGCCTCCCCTTATGGGAGAGAATCGGGCACCCCATTGACGTATGTACTCTTTTGCTCTGCTTTTCTTGGCTAGCAAACACCTCGTATTCAGAGTCTAATCTTCTTGTCTTTGCCGGCCTCGCTACATTCTCGTGCATCTTCGTTACCAAAGATGAATGGGTTCATTGGCGAGTTTGTGATGCAGGTGAGCAGTGGATTCACTCGCTGCTATTTATTCTGCAACCTGCTGCACTAATTTCTGCAGGAATCATCTGGGCTCATCAGACCCCCGTTGGCAGCACCCCAACCTCACTTGAAACCGCAGCGGGGTGGCTCTACCCCATCATTGAGCTACAAATAGTGCTTCAAGCTGCATTCTTGGGTTATCAGATTGTGTACTGGGGATTTCTGCGAAAAAGCGCGCCCCGAAGAAATAAAGGCCAAACCGAAGCCACTAAACAACCTCTTGCTGTCAAACTACCACTAGGCAGCGCCCAATAATTACAAGTCAAGCGACCTAGCCTCTTTAGAGAGCCTCAAGCATTCTTCTCCAAAAGCCGTGCGTCCTACGACAGCCCCCCCATACCGGCCGCTGGGCACTAAAGATTCTCTTCATCCAAGTTCGTAAAATCGAGGCAAACAGAATTGACGCAATACCTTAACCCTGTCGGAGCTGGTCCATCTTCAAAAACGTGGCCCAGATGCGCATTACAGGCAGCACAAACAATTTCAACCCTTGTTATCCCGAGTGAAACATCCCGGCGAGTAATTATGGCATCCTCAGTCGCGCTATTCCAAAAACTTGGCCATCCAGAGCCAGAGTCATATTTATCGGCAGAGCGAAAGAGAACCGCCTCGCAACACACACAGCGGTAGGTACCTTTTTCTTTATGGTCATAATACTCTCCGCTAAAAGCTGGCTCCGTTCCACCTTTGCGAGCTATCCGATATTGTTCAGGGGTTAACTCTTCACGCCATTGAAGATCCGTTTTCTCGACAACCTTACTCAAACGCTTTTGCTCCTTATCTACCATGTTCTTAGCCACTTTCGACGTCGTAGGAACCAGCCCAAGATCAACAAAGTCAATCCCCCAGTTGCTCCCCCTCCCGCACATCCACAGCCAGCAGTAGCCTCCGAAACACGTCTCCCTCTGACTCCAGAGTCGGGGTTGTCGACCGTAGACACTATATCTAACGAAGGAATATCTTCGATGACCAAATCGGAAAGTTCCTCCGAGGGCAAACTACTTGTCGAATCGTTGCCCGAGGACTGCTGGTCCGAAGACTCTCCACCACTATTGGGGCTCACCGCAGGCTGTGGCTGTCCAGGAGAAGTACTGCCGTTAGGTCCGCCCCACATTCCAAACTCCGGTTGGTCGCAGAGTACCTCCCCCTCCCAGAGATGTCGGATAATGTATCGACCTTGGAAGTTATTGTAGGATGAGGGTGACCATCCACTTTCTAGCTCGCCGCTCGCATCATAGAATTCGCGGCCACCGGCAATGGCTTGTGCTTCCTTAAACACCAAGTCATCGCCAATAGAGTCGCTATCGTAACGAATATGAATGCGCGTAATGACCCATTGCGCCCAAGCACCGTTGTTAATGACATCAGCTCCAAGCGTCAGAAAATCCTCCTGGGTCAGCATAGGACCAGGGCAAGGGTCACAGGTTGAAGCATCCCATGAATACTCCGTAATCGCAGCCCCCGGATTCTGTGCCGTAGTCTCATTAAAGAGCGTTTGATAAAAAGCACCAAAATTATCGCGAATCTCATTTACAACTTGAATATTAGTAGGAATCATAACGTTCGGGCGATTCGCCAACTCATACCGCTGTCCTATGCCCAGAGTGTACACCAGCAAATCTTGAGAACCGGATGAATTGATTAACCCCAATCTAATCGGAAGCCTGAAATTCGCAGCATCAGGCATCTCAATTCGCAAGGGTGACAAAACAGCCTGACCATCCTCCATCGTAACTTTTGTAATATCCACCTTCGCAACAAAGAACTTCATCCCACTGGCTACATAGGGCTCAAACTTCTCTTGAGCACCACTTGGGATATTATAGTCATTATTTCCAAGCCATGTTTCCAATCCCGCAGAGTCTGAGGCACTTAGAATTACAATATCATACTCCCCCACGCTAAACTGAGCTTCAATCTGAACACCCTCTTCACTGGAGGCTGCGTCATTGGCCACACCCCCCGCCATTGGCTCTTCCATTTCTTCGATCATCGGGCTACACGGATCTCTTTCCCAATACTCAACCAGCCTAGGCGCAGTCAACGTATCTATCGTCTCGAACAAATTAGCATCCAAGGTCTTTACGTTCGTTTGCGCCAAAACATTCTCTACAGGAATCACCATGGCAAAATCAGCAGGAGGGCCTTGGTAATTATTTTGCATAGATAAAACTGTGGTCGTTCCATTTCGCATCAAAACTACCTGAGTTGCGTCATTGTACAAACTAGTGTCGCCACCCGCGACATAAAAACCGCAAAATGCCTCAGCTCTCAATGGACTCAAAACGCCACAAA
Source organism: uncultured bacterium (assembly GCA_964013555.1). GTDB lineage: Bacteria > Myxococcota > XYA12-FULL-58-9 > XYA12-FULL-58-9 > JABJBS01 > CAXGXL01. The sequence goes on along the minus strand of CAXGXL010000386.1, from coordinate 248 downwards.
GCAATAATAAAAACGTCGTCCAAACCGAGAATCCCCTAGTATTCATCGTCTCTCCTGAAAAAATGTTCTTTACCAACCACATCTACCCACAATCACCGACCGAATTGAGTGTAGTATGGCCTTATCGGCGGCGGTTGCCAACCACCCACGTGGATCTAAGTTCGTGGATATGAAATGGCTCGCGCTCGAGTCTACACTCCGGAAAGAGCTTGGAACAACGGGCCTTTCGAGTCGAAGCCAGTTCATCT
>CAXGXL010000385.1:0-4449 GCA_964013555.1 uncultured bacterium | reverse complement strand
CTCGAAGAAGCTCCGGTTTATGGTAGATACTAACCTTAGGTGGCACAGATGCTGAGCACCCCATCACAACAAACGCTAACGATACAATACTCTTTTTCATGTTATCCCTCACTCCTGCACCAAACCACCTCAGGTCAAAGATCTTCATTAAACCTTTCGATGCGCTGACGTAGTATTTTACGAAGCGCAAAGCTCGGATCTTTGCTTAGGGCATCTTTGAACACATTTGCCGCTTCTCTTTTACGTCCCAACTTCAGGTAGATGTCACCTAAGTGACGAAGGATCTCGGGATCGTTGGGATTGCGAAAACTAGCCATTCGCACAAAGGTCAAGGCTTCATGGTAACGCCCCTTACGAAAAAAAAGCCACCCTAAACTATCGGTAACAAACCCCGATTGAGGCGCCAATCGATAAGCCCTATGCAACCAGATAGATGCTTGCTCTATTGCTCGATTTGCTTCGACCAATCGAAACCCTAGAGCATTCAATCGCGTTAAGTCGTTTGGCTGGTCACGCACCAATTCCTCCAAGAGTACTATTCCATCATCAAGCCTATCATACCGACAATAGAGATCTGCCAACCGAATCGTCCAATCCGAATACGTCTGGTCATTCAATAGTTGAAATTCTTCCATCAAGGCTATCGCAACCTGGCCACGACCAGAAAAATCGGCAATCATGGCCTTTCCTAAAACACATTCTTTTGAAAGCGAATGAGAGATTAACTCAACGCAATAGGCCTCAAAACGCTCCATGGCCTTGTCATAGGGTAATCTGCGCGCAAGCCAATAGGCAGCCCCCTCCACCACCTTCTTGAGCGAGGCGCCCTTCCCATAAGCAAAGGAAAACTCTCCGAGCATAGATTCAAGCTCCCCAATACCTCCCCAACATAGGGCCCGCTGGATATTATACTCTCGACTTTGTTTCCCAACCTTTTCCAGATACCCAAGACACTGGGAATATTTCGCTCTATTTGCATGCATTCGTGCCGCAACTAAGCGAGCGATCTGGGAATTAGGATTCACCACAAGAATGGCATCGATTAGCTTCAAAGCCTCCTCGACTCGGCCCGAAGCAAAGTCATCAAAAGCAAGATGGATCAAACTCTTTTCCGCACCATAAGCCTGTCGCAGGGCTTCTTCACGATAGGCATAAGCTTCAGAGTGCTCACCATAGGCCAGAACTTGAGAGATCAATCCCGACAAAGCAGTGGCATTGGCTTGATTCGCATACAAAGGAATCAGCGCATCAACGGCATCACTGGTATTTCCTAACAAGAGGTGAACTCGCATTTGCCCGAAAGCCGCAGCGCGCTCAAAAGAAGGAACACTTGCCACCTTCTGATAAAACCTCAATGCACGGTGATAAAAACCATGTTCCTCAAAAATCTGTGCACTCTTTAGAACGACTTGGCTCTCGCCTTGGGTTTGGTTCATAAGAAGTTGAGATTCCTCCTCAATAGCCTCTGAGTTCCCCAACCATAATTGAACAGAGAACCACAACGGAACCGCTTTCCAGCGATACTTTCGGCTCTTCCTAGCTTGTTCAATGTACTCAAGGGACCTCGAAAACTGCATCCCATCGTGCAACACTGAACCCATTTCATAGTTAAGAATAGAAGAGGATGGATTACGCTTAAGACCATCTAAAAGAGTATTCTCACTCTTGGAGTTTTCACCCATCATGCGCCAAACTCGGCCCAATTGTTGGTGTAGGTAGGCAGAATTAGGAAAGTAGATCAAAGCTAGACGCAGTTCCTCTGCACTTAAACGAAGCCTCTGATTCTTTAAGTGATACACACCTCGGAGAAAATGGGCGAGGCCTGAAGACTCGATTTTGTCTAATGACTCATCCGAGAACGGGGGGCCCGACTCCAATTTACCAGCGGGCATGACCTGCTCGAATTGCGGCAGTGCCTGCCCCCCGCGAGGCGTGGAAATACACCCCAAAAGATTCAACCCTAAGGCGACCCAAAAACCGACCCGACAATAAAAGGTGAGGCAAAAGCGATAAGAGTCAAGCTGCTGAACGTTTATGTACACTCTATCGGGGGCCTTTCTTGCGACGATATTCGTTCATCACCTCATCCATCCAGTCCGTATTCTTCCGCCCTTTTTCATCTTTCAAGCGCTTGAGCAACGCCTTGGCCTTTTCATGACCACGTTCCTGGGACAAGATATACTCTGCGCCTTGAGTTGCCTCTTCTTTCTCTCCGCTCTTTTCAAATGCCACCGCCAATTGGAATCGAGCACGGTTCATTTTTGGTTCCAGTTCTATGGCGCGCTGAAAGGCACTTATGGCGCTCTTGAGCCTAGAGGCATCCTTCAATAAAATCAAACCCCGTAAGTAGGCTATCCAGGGATCGGAAATCCGCGTTAGATTGAAGTCCTGTTCGCGAACTTCGAGATCCTCGAGCGCATTTTCCAGATCTCTGGATAGACTAATCGCATCAACTTCAACGGATTGATAAATTCCGTACGCAAGAACCATCATCCGAGAGTTCGAGTATTCCTCAAATCCTGTCTTCAAAAATTCCAAACCCCGAGCTATTTCTTGTCCGCCCTTTTCCAGGTAGGGGCGGGACTCCTTGTTCGAGTCGACCGCCTTCCTTCGTAACCCGGCGAGGAGCTCCGTATATCCTTGCGGTCGGTCCCGGATAGAAAGCCTCTGCAATCGTTTGATTTCATCAACAGCCTCTGAAGCAACCTTATTCATAACCCTACCAATCGCCAGCAAATCCCCCCCCTTAAGAATATGCGTCAATGCCTTGTAGGCAATTGCATCAGGAAAGTCTCTATCGATATCGAGCGCCTTGCCCAGAAGACTGAGGGCTTCATCGTAATCTTCGGAAGTGTCGGCAAGAATATACCTCTTGGCTTTGTCGGCAAAAGGAATGGCTTCAATCTTCACTGCTGCTTTGAGCCCAACAAGCGGCCCCACAGTGGCATCAAATGCATGGGGAAATATGAAATAGCTCAAGACGTTGAGGACAAAAAATCCCAAAGCCACAAATCCCACAATCTTCAAACGCTGCTGCCGGCGCTTTTTTCTTTGCTCAAAGACGGCATCTACAGAAACGTCCCCAGGAGTGGACGCAGTAGCCGATTCCCCGAGCTGCATAGCAAGGGTGAGCATCTCTGGCACATCTGCCTGCGATGAAACGCGCCCTTTTACTTGAGTTTCTTTTGATGGACTCTCACCTGTCTCAGAGTCCGACTTCCCGTCCTTATTTTCCTCTTCACTGGAAGCTGGTTCGACGGGAGCCGCTACAAACTCAGCCCCTCTCTGCCTCTGCATAAACCAAGGTGAAACAAAGAACATCCCCTTGCATTGGGTGCACTGAGCGTCGTAACCGACTTCAGGAATATCATCGATCGTAAATTCGTAAACCGCATCGCAATGGGGACAAACCGCTGAAATCTCGGTCTCAACTTCTTCACCTCCGCTCTCGATCGGGTCAGGCTTCACAAAGAAGACGTGGCTGCACGAAAGGCATCGGGCGTCGTATCCTTCCTTCGGTATTTTTGACGCCTCAAATCTATACTGAGCAGTGCAGGAGGGACAAGAGACTTGCATAGCTTTAAAGCTAGCCTTGGTTAGGGGGCCAAGTCCAGGTCTTAGGAACCGACTGCGAGAAGCCAGTGCTCCTAGCCCCCCGGAACAACGCCGTAAAGCAAAAACTCCTGATTTCCCTTAGCACCGGCAATAGGAGAATCGATCCATTGGACACCCTCTAGATTCAACTCCCTAAAGAGACTAGCAATTTTTTGAACCGTCCCCAGACGCGCCTGTGGGCTGCGCACAATTCCTCCTTTACCTACTTCACCACGACCAACTTCAAATTGGGGCTTTACTAGCATCACGACTTCACAACCGGGAGCTGCCACTGCGAGGCTAGGAGCCAAAATAAGCTCTAGAGAAATAAAGGACACATCAGCCACAATAATACTAACAGGTTCGGCGATACTTGTAGGGGGCATTGTCCGAATATTGGTTTTCTCTAAAGAAACAACCCTCACATCCGAGCGTAGACTCCACGCCAACTGATTTGAGCCTACATCAACCGCATAGACCTTAGCCGCTCCGTGTTGAAGTAAACAATCCGTAAAACCTCCTGTCGATGAGCCTACATCCATCGCGATTCGTCCCGTAGGATCAACCTGAAACTCCTTAAGAGCCTCTTCGAGCTTGATCCCACCTCGGGAAACATACCGCAGGGGCTCTCCCTTGAGACGAAGCTCCACACTAGACTCCAACGCCGTACCTGCTTTGTCTATTCGCATCCCGTCCAGGGTCACAATTGAACCCGCCAAAATTAGTGCTTGAGCCTTGGAGCGGGTAGGGGCCAAGCCTTGCTCGACGACCAAGATATCGGCCCGTACTTTCTTTTTTGGCATCGAAAACTTCAGTTTTCCGTAAGATCTAAACTCGCAATGCTCTTATCTTCTA
>CAXGXL010000384.1:0-4460 GCA_964013555.1 uncultured bacterium | reverse complement strand
GCTAGGATATTGATATTACCGTATTCGTCTATGACCACACTGCAATCCTCAAAGCGCTGATTGGTGGCTCCATCGATAGGAACACCATTGAGGGAGACGGAAGCCGCCATAAGAGGGGTGGAAATCAAAAAAATCGCCCAGAGGGCACCAAGGAATCGTACTCTTCTAACCATAGGGCAAGCTATTCTCGGCGGCTAAATCTGTCAACTTCACCGCTCCTTTAAAGACCAAGAATATCCCCTAAGATCACCTCCTCGCAGGGTTCTGTGCCACCTACCCACTTAAATCCCAACAAGTACCTCTTTTGACCCCGGTTCACTTGGCCTCAACTCGGTCAAAAATCCTTTACTCGTGCCTGCTCCCGCCCCTGCCCAAGCTCCCCCTCGCGCCATAACTAATAAAGAGAAGAAGCTTGTCCTTCTTGCCCCCTCCCTAATCCACGATTCAAGTTTCTCACTCGTGCGCAACAAGATCATCGCCAACAAAGTCAGCTCCTTAGGAGCTAGTCCAAGGGCGGGAAGCGAGAGGCAAGTTGTGGCTCAAAATGGAACACTCAAGCTCAACCAATTCCACCACCCAGCTCTACTCATTTCGATACAAACACCGTTATTCCACGCCAATCCCTTTGAGTAACACAAGATGGGGCACTTATATAAGTCCTCTGGTTAAATGTACGTAAGAAAGATAAAATACCATAGAATTCCGATCGGTTAGATTGCTACTGACACTGGGCTCCTGCATACTGTCTTCATCGTGCAATATGTATCAACAAGCCCCGAAGCCGTTCGAGCGTTTCTCGAAGCGGAAGACATTGCGATCAATGCTGACCATCCACTGTCCTCCGCACACCTTCTGCTAGCGCTCTTCACTTTTCCCAATCGTGCACAGGTCCTTCTTAACGAACGGCACCTCAACGAAGAAGATATCTTAGATGCCATTCGAGTTTTCGAAGACGAGCCCCGTCGAACGGTCGATAAGCTCCGTGCAAGATCTCGTGAGATTGCCTTAGGGGCCAACGCCGACTCCATAGATTGCCTGCATGTACTTATAGCCATCACGCGATTTAGAGACTGTTTCGCCTACAAATTGCTTGATCGCACCGGGAGCTCAATTACTGCTATTCGAAATACGGCTGTAAGTTATGTTACGGGTCGACTTCCTAGGCGTTACCGATCGATACCAACTCCGAATCTAAACCACACTATCATCACCCCACGTCGCAGCACGAGTTCTCAATCAACAAAAGAACAGACCACGCGATTAGAGCGCCCCCAAGAAACTCGCTCCACAACTCAATCGCCGCCTACTTCCCCTCAAGGCGACTCCTTAGCCCCCATTAAAGAAGCAGTTAAAGTCGCGCCCCGCGAATCAACGAGCAACTCAGACTCCGAAGGAAACACCCTCGAGGAATTGGCCCCCACCCTGGCAACTTTGGGCACGGACCTCACAGAAGCAGCCCGACAAAAACGACTCGATATGGTGATAGGTCGTGAACAAGAACTCGAAGCAGTTATTGATATTCTTGGAAAACGCCGTGCCAACAACCCTATCTTAGTCGGACCTCCTGGGGTCGGAAAAACAGCAATCATCGAGGGACTAGCAGTCATGATTGCTCGCGGTGACGAGGAGATAGCCCACTTCCAAGACAAGATCCTTTTCTCCCTCAATACGGGAGCCCTCGTTGCTGGCACTAGCTTACGGGGAGCCTTCAGCGAAAGGCTTGCTGCCATAAAAAAAGAAGTTTCTGAGGCTAAAGGGAAAATTATTATCTTTATCGACGAAATTCACACCCTCATTGGAGCAGGTGCCAGCGGAGACAGCCCACAAGATGCTGCCAATGAACTAAAAACCGCCCTCGCCCGAGGAGAATTTCCCTGCATTGGGGCCACAACTATCGATGAATTCAAAAAGCACATTGAAAAAGATCCAGCCCTCGAGAGACGCTTTGCTCCCGTCGAAGTAGACGAGCCCTCCGAGGACGAAGCCATTCTGATTTTGGAGGGCGGTGTTAACGCCTATGCAGACCATCATTCCATAACCTTTTGCGTCGACGCCATTCATGCCGCGGTACACCTAACACACCGCTTTGTCCCGGAACGAAAACTCCCAGACAAGGCTTTTGCTGTTATGGACCTTGCGGGTTCCAGAGCGCGTCGTCGAGGCTCTGACAAAGTTGAGCGCATCGACATTGCGCGCGTCGTTCATCAAATGTCAGGGGTTCCTTTAGATCGACTGGCTGAAATAGATGCCGACCGTTTCACCCGGGCAGAGTCCATTGTTGGTGAAGAGCTCATTGGACATCCGGATGTGGTTGAATCCGTTTGCAGATCCATCCGAAGAGGCTTCGCTGGCTTCAATGGGCATCGACCGATTGGCAGCTTTCTTTTCTTGGGGCCCACCGGAGTGGGAAAAACGGAATTAGTAAAAGTAATGGCGGATTTTCTCTTTGGCCAACGAGATGCTGTAGTACGAGTTGACATGAGTGAGTTTGCAGAGCAGCATTCCGTGGCTCGGTTGATTGGAGCCCAACCAGGTTATGTTGGCTACGATGAAGGAGGCCAACTAACGGAAGCATTGCGCAAAAAACCCTTTCAAATCGTTCTCTTCGATGAAATTGAGAAGGGCCACAAAGATGTCTTGAACTTGCTATTACAAATTTTGGACGAAGGCCGACTTACGGACTCCAAAGGGAGAAAGATTAGCTTTGCGAATACTCTAGTCGTTTTGACATCTAATATAGGAGCAACAAAATTCAACGAGAGCTCTGAACGCTCTATCGGCTTCGGTGGAGGAACCGACGCGAAAGCATCCCATAGCAATCCACATGAAGCTGTCCTTGAAGAAGCTCGGCAAATATTGCCGCCAGAGCTGTGGGGGCGCTTAGACGAGCGACTTGTTTTCTCTCCACTCTCGCGCGACCAAGTTCGACAAATCGCATCACTACAACTCTCACAAAGTGCGGCCAGTCTATTTGCCGAGCGCGAAATCACATTGAATTGGACAGACCGGGTTTTGGACGTTCTGCTTGACCGTGGCGGCTATTCACCTCAGCAAGGCGCACGTGGTATGCGGCACACAATTCAAAAAGAAATCGAAGGCCCAATCTCAGAAATGATCCTCGAAGGAGAGCTTAGTTTCTGCGATATCGTTAGAGTTGCCACCAAAAGAAATGGTGAACTCACGATTAAGAAAGTTGCTCCCAAGAGTTCTGCTCGGAGTACTGCGTAGGGACAGCCTATGAGCAAAATACCCACCTACATTCTCGGCACAGGATCAATTGGGTCTGGCTTAGCCAGAGCACTCAGCGAGAGTGGGCACACCGTAACGGGGGTTTGGAATCGCCGGCAAACCCCCAACTCTGAACTGCTAAGGCGCGATTTCGAAGTCTGCACTGGCGATAATCTCGAAAGAGCCGCCCATGCCATTGAAAACTCTAAAGTGATATTTATCGCGGTAAGTGATGATGCAATTGAGCAAGTAAGCCACTTGCTTCACGCCTCCACCCTACTCGCTCCCAACACCATTATCGCTCATCTTTCTGGCTGTTTAAGCTCCGACGTCCTCCATAAAGCCCCTCATATTCACAATGGAAGCTTCCACCCTCTTGCCGCGTGCCCCAATCCGAGTGCGGCTCAAGACAACTTTCGAAAAACTTTTATCACAATCGAAGGCGACCAAAGAGCTAGAGCCGTCCTGACCCAAATTGCCAAGACGCTCGGGTCCCAAAGCGGCTACATAGATGCTCACCAAAAAGCACGCTACCATGCTGCGGCAGTCATGGCTTCCAATTTGATGATTGCACTCTTAGCATCAGCTGAAGATGAAGCAAAAGCATGTGGGTTAGAAGGAATTGGAATTGCGTTAAACGAACTCGCCCTAGGTGCCCTCCAAAGAACTCTAGAAATGGGCATATCTGCTGGACTCACGGGACCTGTGGTTCGCGCGGATACTTCCAGCATCAAAAAACACCTTAATTGCCTATCTGCCGACGGAAAAGCTATTTATCGAAACCTCTCCCTACGAGCTACGCAAATCGGTAAAGAGCGAGGTCTTAATGCGGCATCCATTGATGAACTTGTGGAAATTCTCAATTGCCCATAGAGAGTCTTATGCCTAGTTCTCGCGCCTATACCCGTTTAGTATACTTCATTATTAGCGCTACACTCCTTAGCTGCAACACAACTCCCGAGAATACGATTATTTTGCCAAGTTATTTTCGCCTGCACTGGGAAGACCTCCCACACCGCATTTCGCAACTTGAGCTCAGTGCAGACTTTGGAGGGCCTCAAACAGTTCTAACTGCCCAAAATGACGGCGGGGGCTTTGGGGAATTTGACTCACCTAGCGCAACGTATCGTTACACAACCAATGTCCACGGCTCTACCGAGCAACTCAATGGGAGTATCACCTTGCTGGTTGCTCCGGCCGAAAATCACTCAAGTCCGGATGCATTCTTCGCA
>CAXGXL010000383.1:0-4470 GCA_964013555.1 uncultured bacterium | reverse complement strand
GGTTTCCCCGATTGTGTTCGTCTCGAAGTGGAATAGATGCTTCGTGGTGAATGTCACCAGTATCTAACCCTTCGGACATTTGCATGATCCCAACGCCGACTCGTGCGTCTCCAGCCATAATTGCATGAGCCACCGGTGATGCCCCCCTATATTTGGGGAGCAGAGAGGCATGAACATTGATGCAGCCGTACTCTGGAAGCTCAAGAACCGTCTTTGGTAAAATGCGCCCGTAGGCTGCCACGACTATCAACTCAGGCGCCAACTGAGCTAGAGTTTGGAAGGTTTCTTCAGTTTTTATTTTAGTGGGCTGAATTATGGGGAGGTTGTGGGCTAAAGCTTTGACTTTGACGGGAGAGGGAGTCAATTTGCGGCCTCTTCCCGCTGGTCGATCGGGTTGGGTCACGACGGCATTGACTTCGCATATGTCGGGTCTTGCCAAAAGAGCAGCTAAGGATGGAACCGCAAAGGAGGGGGTTCCCATAAATAGAATTCGAGCAGGCACGTTGGTCTTCTTTGGCTTAGGGGTAAGGGCGTTAGAGGTTTGCCGCGGCAGCAACCCCATCTGTAGTTCCATTGGACTTGAGGCGGTTCATTTTGCGTTTGACCACGTCGCGTTTCAGCCGAGAAAGGTACTCAACGAAGACCTTTCCATCAAGGTGATCCATTTCGTGTTGAAGGGCGACGCTATACAGACCGGTAGCTTCGATTGTGAAGGGGACTCCGTGTCTATCAAATGCCTTTACTGTAATGTCCCTTTTGCGTTTTACTTTTTCCGTAAAGCCGGGCACCGACAAGCAACCTTCTTCCCAAACAATAGAGCCGGTTGAGGCTATAATTTCAGGGTTAATAAACTCCTGCGGACCGTTAAACTTAAAACTGGCAAGTTCGGCTTGAATATCCGGATCATTGGGAGCATCCGAATTAGGATCTAAGTCGATGATAAGCGCCCTTAGGGGAACCGCGATTTGAGTTGCAGCCAGTCCGACCCCATTGGCTTCATACATGGTTTCGAACATATCATTAATAAGGGTACTAATATCCTCATTGTAGGTTTCCACTGGCTGGGCTATTGTGCTCAATGCGGGATCAGGCCAGATTCGAATTTGCCGAAGTGCCACGGGGTTTCTCCTGGTCGTGCTTCAATTGGAAGCCTCTAGTCTAAGTGTTTCCATTCGCATGCTTATGGCCAAGCGTCAATGAGAAATGAAACACGATAAAGTCTAATATTTTTATATGTTTACTGGTTTGTTTTCAAGATAGGTGGCGGGTGTAGGCTTCTTTTGTTTGAGGATTTGTTAAGACCTGGTGAGCGTCGTCCAGCACTTTTTGAATTTCGACCAATTCCTTAGAGAATTGGTTGAGGGTTGACTGAGAAAATCGACTGCATTCAAAATCTATTCTTGATCGCTTGTAGGCGATTTCTATTTCGTAGGGCGTGGAATTTCGATTTACGCTGAGAACTTCAAAGTAGTCGCGATGTCGTACTTGGGCTAATTTGTTTTTGATGCGCCGTGCATCGATGGAGTCCGAGTGCCCAGGGTTTTTCGAACTTAGGCTACTATTACCGCGCATCAGGATATGTGCCAGGTCCACGGAAATGAGTCCGCTTAGAACGTGGTACACCGTTTGGGCGGGTAGCGCCGTCATGAAAATGAGATCTTGAATACTCTTCTTTCCATCTAGGAGATCGAGAATTTGTTTTTCATGAGGATGAAGTCCAAGAGCCTCACAGTTAATTGTCGCGCTTTGGTGAAGTCCGACTATGGTACTCATCGTTCCGACGAGCTCTGTCATGCGTGAAGTTGTATATTTTCGTCGGATGCCTTCGAAAATGAGAGCCCGTGGATCCCATGGAAGCTTAATGTGAAAATTCTCGTGACTGCTACCAGCTAGGAATTGGTAGTTTCCATCCTCCCATTCGAAGAGGTCAAAAATAATCTCTTGAAGATGATTGCGAACGGTATCAAAGAGCTCCTTGGTCTTGATTTGTTCCTCAGCAACTAGGTAGGCCCCGATTTTTCTGGGTTCTTGCTGACCCATCTGGCGAATTTTCTCAGAGATAGACGGTTCAATTTTACCGGTCCGGCAGAGATATTCCTCGAATCGATCGGTGGTTTGGTTGGAATAGGAGCCTATGGGTGCGCCAGATTCAAAAAAAATAGACTTCTCGTGGGTACCTCTACAAAATTGAATCCGACCAGAAACTCTCTTTTTCCATGCTTCATAAAAGATATTGGCGATTGCGTTTGGGGAGGCGAATTTGATTTCCTCTTTGGAGAAGGGGAGTTCAGGTGAGGACGAAGAATAGTCACTGGTAGACCGGAATGAATTCGCATTTCGGTTCGTTTCCCGGTGGGAACTAGTCTTGAGACTGATTTGGCTGGGCTGAAAGTGCGTTGGGTAGGGCGACGGTTTTTGCTCTAGGGAATGAGGCAGTGGCTCTGTTTTTCTGAGGTTTTCGTGCTGCTTTTCTGTGTTGGAGACGCGCTCGTTGAGTTCATCAAGTAATTGGGATTGGCGCCTGAGCTCATTGACGATGCCCCTATCTTTTGACTTACTAGGATTAGTCTTTCGCCCTCGTATTTGCCTGATTTCGTTCTTAATTGCTTCTAACTTGGTTTCGAGTTCTTGCTGAGTTTGTTGGACTTGTTGCGTTTCATTTTCTTGATACACTTGTTCTTTTTCTGCCAAGTTGCTTGGTTCAGCCTCGAATTGGAGCCCCATGGCAGGTTCTTTTTGTTGCCCCTCGGGTAGTATTGCACATTCTCGGCTGAATAAATCAGCTTCGTTTGCTTTGATGAAGCGCTTTTCTTGCAGCTGGGTAAGTTGTTTTTCTACTTCCTCTTTTTTGGCATGGAGGTCGTTTTGGAGCTGTGATTTTCGGGCGTTCGCAAGAGCCATAGCGCTTGCTTCAACCGATTCTTTCTTTTCGATTTTGGCCAAGAGCTCATCAGAATTCTTCGTTAGTATCGAGGTGGAGGGAGTTTGGATGCTAGCTGCGGCTAACTGGGTAAGTTGGGCGCTAACTAAATTAGGAAGCTCCGAGATAGTAGGCTCTTGAACGGCCATTTGGGAGAGGAGAGGACTTTCAAGGGGAGGAGTAATTTCATCGATGCTGCTAGGCCCGATGTAATTTCTCACCTTGTTTATAATTTCTTCTAGGTAAAGCGGGGGCTCAAAATGGAAGTCTCCACCAAATTTTTGCGCTGTTGCAGAATTCTTAATTTCTTTCTTATTCCCGAGAAAAAAAATTGGAATGGTCGCTCCCCAAGGATTCTGTCGGATGTTGCGTACAGCATTGAGCACATCAAGTGCGGCCAAACTCACTAGGATAAGCTCAGGTTTACGTTGCCTAAATAATTCGAAGCAATTGTCTGCGTCACTGGTACAATAGGCTCTATAGCCTCTCGTAGCTAGCGCTTCCACAAGGGGGCTGAGATTTTTCTTCACATCATTGAGGACTAGAATTTTTTTTGGCATTGCTTTCTCACCGGCGATTACAACATGCTGATAGGATCAACATCAAGAATTTGACGAATTCCTGCTTTGTATTTTCCTCCTGCCGCTCCAATAACTTCTCGAAGGTGGGTACGACTTGTGCTTTTGAGTAAGATCTGCACCCTCCAGATGCCCCTTAATCGCGATAATGCGGCAGGAACTGGCCCCAGCACCGAAACTGTATTCCCCAAGGCAAGAGAACATTGGCGCAATTTTTTTACTACCTCATTTGCACCTTGGAGGGCCAGTGCTTCTTCTTCTGATTCAAAACGAAAAAGTGCTAAATGGCTGTAGGGGGGGTATTGAAGTTCTTTGCGGGCTGCAAATTCTTCTTGAATAAAGAGCTCGTAATCATGGTTCTTCGCGCATTGAATTGCATAGTGAGCTGTTTCAAATGCTTGTATCAGAACTCGGCTCTGGTTGGCACTTCGGCCTGCTCTTCCTGCAACTTGAGTTAGAAGTTGAAACGTGCGCTCGCTCGCACGGAAGTCTGGAAAATTGAGACTTGTATCGGCTGTGACGACTCCTACGAGAGTTACGCCTGGGAAATCGTGCCCTTTGGCTACCATTTGGGTTCCGATAAGAATATCGGCTTTTCGCTCTCTAAAATCAGCGAGGCGACTCTCAAGATCGAGCCGTCGCCCTATTGTGTCCCGGTCTAAGCGGATTGTTCGAACACCGGGAATCAGAGACTTGAGCTCATTTTCGACTCGCTCGGTGCCAATGCCTGAACTTATGATTTCGGTGCTCTCACATACTGGGCAATCTCGGGGGATGGGCATCTCGAAAGCGCAGTAATGGCACAAAAGGCAATTTCGTTTTTGATGAAGAGTAAGGGATACGTCACAATCAGGGCATCGGAAAGGGGTGCCGCATTCCTTACAAAAGACATAGGGGGCAAAGCCGCGGCGGTTAAGAAAAATAATGGCTTGTTCTTGTGCTTGTACGCAGTCTTCAATGGCTTTAACTAAA
>CAXGXL010000382.1:0-4481 GCA_964013555.1 uncultured bacterium | reverse complement strand
TGATCGAATTGTACTGGTAGGTGAGAATCGCCCTGAATGGGTTGCAACCTATTTTGGGATTCAGTGGGCAGGACTGAGTGCAGTCCCTATGGATTGTGGCTCTACTGCCCAGGAGGTTGCGATTGTTGCTCAGGCGGCGCAGGCCAAAGGAATTATTCTGTCACCCAAGGTCGCTAAGCGATTTGAAGTGAGTTCACAATCAAGTGCTTACTCGACGCCTCAGCTGAGTCTAGGCGAGTTGACTGAGATTCCTATTTGGCAAATGCCTGAGGCAATTAATTTCAAGCAACCACTGGCGCGTGCCAGTACCCCAGCACAGATTGCTTCAATCATCTACACATCAGGGACAACTGGAACCCCTAAGGGTGTTATGCTGAGTCAACGAAACTTTACATTTGAAGTATCTCGTTTGGCTGGAGTGTTTGATTTAGGAAAAAAAGACCATCTACTGAGTGTGTTGCCCCTTCACCATACCTTCGAATTTACGGCTGGGCTTTTGGTGCCTTTTTCACGTGGAAGCCGAATTACCTATCTCGAAGAGCTTACTCCAGATAGCCTTTCAAACGCTTTAAAAGACGGCGTGACTGGGCTCATCGGAGTGCCCGCTCTTTGGGAGTTATTAGAACGCAGAATTGACGCCAATTTAAATGAAGCAGGTCCTTTGCCGACGTTAATTATGGAAGGTGTTAAGAATATTAATTTTTTCTTGAGGGAAAATTTTGATATTAACGCGGGAAGCATTGCGGCGTATCCAGTACATAGGGCTCTGGGGGGGCGACTAAAATATCTGGTAAGTGGTGGGTCTGCGCTCAATCCTGAGGTTACTAAGTTCTTTAGAGGATTGGGCTTTAATTTGACCGAGGGATACGGTTTGACGGAGACCGCACCGGTATTGACTGTTTCAGATCCGAAAAGAAATTATGTCCATGGAAGTGTGGGTAAACCCTTACCCGGGATAGATGTGCGCATCGATTCACCGAATTCCGAGGGGGTTGGTGAGGTGAGAGCGCGTGGTCCAAATATAATGCAGGGCTATTATGGCGAGGAGGAAGCAACCAAGGAAGTTCTAGTAGATGGGTGGCTAAAAACGGGGGATTTGGGATACCTTGATTCTGAGGGCAATCTCTTTTTGGTAGGGAGAGCCAAAGACGTCATTGTGGACCGAGATGGACGCAATGTTTATCCGGACGAGCTGGAAGATGCTTATGGTTCCCATGAAGCTATCTTGGAAATGTCGGTTGTTGGTTTGGTGCAGCCGGATGGAAATGAAAGGGTAGCTTGCTTAATTGTTCCCGATAAGAACTACGCAGTTGGATTGGCTTTACCAAAAGAGGCTCCGGGCTTTGAAAATGCGTACCGGCAAGCACTTCGTGATGTAATTCAAGAGCATCTCAAGCAAGTTGGCGAGGGGCTGGCCTATTACAAACGTATCAAGATTGTGCATTTCTGGGATAAGGATTTGCCGCGAACGACGACGCGCAAAGTTAAGCGGCGGGAGGTGGTTCGGATACTTGAACGTCTTGAGAACTCTCGAACCATTTCCGGCACGTTGGCCCGCCCAGTGGATGGAAAGGATTCGTTGGTAGTTGCTAGTAGAGCGATTGCATCTATCGTTGGAAAGCCTTTAACGGAAATTCATGCAGGAATGAGATTGGCTGCTGACTTGAGTTTTGACTCACTTCTTTTCGTGGAGTTAGCCAGTGCATTAGACGGGCATTTTCGCAGAGATGTTTCGAACGAGGATATTATCGCAGCCCAAACGGTAGGGGACATAGCTGCCCTGCTTAAGCAAGAGCAACTAGAGCCCGGTCCTGCGCACTTGAAAGCTGGAGTGGTAGAAGAGATTGTAGGGATCGCACCGGGCGGTGGAAAAGACGAGGCCCAGCCTTATATGCTTCCTGAACCGGTAGCTAAGTTAGGTAAACGCTTGTTGGGGTGGGGGCAAAGAACATTTTATGAGAAGGGAATGGAAACTTCCGTTACAGGGAAGCATTCGATTCCGAAAAATGAGAATTTTCTTGTTGCTGCCAATCATAGTAGTCATTTGGATGCGGGGTTGGTTAAGACCGCTCTGGGTGAGTATGGGCGGAATCTAGTAACCCTTGCCGCCAGAGATTATTTTTTCGACGACGGACTTCGCCGAACCTATTTTCAAAACTTTACGAATGTTATTGCCATAGAACGTCATGGTGCCGTCAAACAGTCGTTGCGGCGTGCATTGCATACCCTAAAGAGTGGAAGGAATTTACTCCTTTTTCCTGAAGGTACCCGCAGTGATAGTGGAGAGATGGCGCCTTTTAAGACAACCGTAGGTTATTTAGCCCTCCAGAGTCGTCGGCCGGTTTTGCCTATGTATTTGTCTGGCACGCATCAAGCCATGCCGAAAGGGGCTCTTTTATTGCCCGCCTCTCGGCAAATCGGTTGTCGGATCGGCCCTGCACTTACTTGGGACCACTTTCATCAATTGGAAAAGGGACGCCCTCGCAATGAGGTATATCGTTTGTGTGCTCTCTTGGTGGAACGCAGCGTAGGAGCCCTTAGAGACCGAGGCCATTATGAACCAATGAAGCTGGTTGAGAGTCTTTTGACTGACTTTCCTGTTAAAGTAGATGTACCGGTTTTAGACAAGAGTACATCAGGCTCGGTTGATGCTGAGGAGGAGCCCAAGAGATCGGCTCGACGTAAGCCTCGCGTTCGGAACCAGCGGCCGGAGTTATGAAAATGTTAAATGCACAACCGAGGGTAGTTTTAGTGACGGGAGCTAGCGGCTTTTTGGGGAAGCATCTAGTTAAGCAGCTTGTTCAAGAGGGTAGAAGAGTAAGGGCTTTGTGTCGAACTTCGACCCTGCATCTCGAGAAGCTTGGCGTAGAGGTGGTTTGTGGAGATGTATGCGCTCCTGAATCTTGTCATCAAGCGCTTGATGGCGTTTCGGAGGTTTTTCATCTCGCTGGTAGGGTTTCTCCTAAGGTTGAAGATGGCCCCGATATGTATCGTCTCCATGTTGAAGGAACACGCACCTTGCTATCGGTTGCATCCCAGATGAACGATGCACCACGGTTCGTTGTCGTTTCTACCAGTGGTACAATCGCGGTAAGTCGGCGCGAAGATGAAATAAGCAATGAGGATTGCGCTTATCGCACCGATACCGTATCGAAATGGCCGTATTATTTGTCGAAAATCTATCAAGAGCAAACCGCTTTTCAGCTGGCCGAAGAGTTGGGGCTTGAGGTCATCGTAGTGAACCCAAGTCTTCTCTTGGGGCCGGGGGATGACCGCGGTTCGTCGACTGGGATCGTCGAGAAAATTGTTCGAGGTAGAATGCCCTTTATCCCGAAAGGTGGCGGAGTGGCCTTTGTGGATGCTCGAGATGCCGCTGATGGTACTATTTTGGCCATGAAGCACGGTAAGTCGGGGAAACGGTATCTACTCTCTGCATCAAATATGACTCTAGAGGCGTTTATGGGGCGACTTGCGCGTTTGGCAGAAGTGCCATCACCACGTACGATTGCTGGACAAGTCGCATTTAAACGTGCCACGAAGGTTTTGGATGGCGTTTTTAGGAGATTTGAACTAGAGCCTCCCATCGATTACCAGAGTGTCGAAATGGCTGAGCATACTTGGTACGTGGATGCGTCTTTGGCAGCGAGTCAGTTAGGATGGAAAGCTCGAGCTGCCCAAGAAACTCTTGCGGATACAGTTCGAGATATGCAACGACGTCATGGCTTAGGTCGTTTTAAATGAACCAATATGAAGTGAGATTCTTTTTATGACTGAAATTGAAAATGTGATTATAATCGGTTCTGGTCCTGCCGGACACACAGCTGCTATCTACACTTCGCGTGCGAACCTCAAGCCTCTTATGTTTGAAGGTTTTATGAGAGGTGGTCTTCCGGGAGGTCAGTTGATGACGACAACTGACGTGGAGAACTATCCGGGGTTTCCCAAGGGGGTTTCTGGTCCGGAAATGATGATGCTTTTTAGGGAGCAATCAGAGCGATTCGGTACTCGCATTATGACTCAAGATGTTGACGCTGTAGACTTCAGTGTGCGTCCCTTTAAGGTGACATCTCAAGGCAAAGATTATTTCAGCCGAGCGCTCATTATAGCGACCGGTGCTTCGGCGAAGTACATGGGGTTGGAGAGTGAGAAACGACTGATGAATCGGGGTGTTTCCGCTTGTGCAACATGTGACGGTGCCTTGCCCATGTTTCGCGACAAGGAGTTGATAGTGGTCGGTGGTGGGGACACCGCGATGGAGGAAGCAATGTTTCTTACTCGTTTTGCGAGTAAAGTCACTTTGGTCCACCGAAGAGATGTTTTCCGAGCCTCGCGAATCATGTTGGATCGAGTTCGGCAGCACCCTAAAATTGAGGTATTCGAGAATACCGTGGTGGACGAAGTTCTCGGGGAAGAGGAAGTTACGGGAGTCTTGCTACGTAATGTCTTGACCGATGAGGTCGCCGAGAAAGAAGTGGCGGGTA
>CAXGXL010000381.1:0-4483 GCA_964013555.1 uncultured bacterium | reverse complement strand
AGAGCTCACCGTACGAAAATTACAAATACCCTTATCCCCTTAATTCAACCTACTTCCACCGCCCTTTACTAACCAGTTGGATAAACTATTTCAAGCCACCCCAAGACTCATTCAACACCAGCGATGCAGAAAACTTCACAAATCCTGTAGTTGAACTTCCATTGATGTTATGGTTCTAATCTGAAAATTAATATCGGCAGGAAAGCCGAAAACTACACACAGAATTTTGGGGGTTGTTAATATGAAAAAACTACTTTTTGTTTCTATCTTCGCTTTGATTGCTCTACCTGTTTCAGCGTCTGCTGCATCTTACGGTAGCGCCGGCTGCGGTCTGGGGTCCATGATATTCGAACCAAGCGACGACTTCATGCAGGTATTTGCAGCCACCTTCAACGGTACATCTGCATCACAAACGTTCGGTATCAGTACCGGAACCTCAAACTGCTCAGGTGCTGAAGCTACGGCTTCTCTCGATCAACAGGCGTTCGTAAAAATCAACTACGCAAGCCTTGTCCGAGACGCTGCCCGTGGCAATGGTGAATATCTTTCTGCATTCGCAACCCTTCTGGGCTGCGATGCAAACTCACACACCGCATTCTTTAACTATGCACAAACCAATCCCGCTTTATTCAACAGCAACACCCAACCTCTTGAAGTTCTCAAAAACGTAAAATTAGACCTAGCCAAAAACGAAACTTTCAGTAACAGCTGTACTCGCCTATAAGTACAACTAGCCTTTCTCAATAAAGAACAATATTCTCCCCCTGGAAAATTCCAGGGGGAGACTCTTGAGTCCTCATGCTTTCTCCACAATTCATGATATTCGCGGCGACTCTTTTCCTCGTTACACCCGAACAGGCGCCTCAGAACTCCGCAACGTCAATCGAAACCGTGACTCAAAAAGCCATAGAACGTAAACTGCACGAGGACCGGTTTTGGCATCTTCTTATTCGATACCAAAAGACTCTATGGGGCTACGAGAGCGAAGCCGATGCACCGGGATTCTTCATAGCGGACTCCGGAAAAACCGATCCGCAGGCCGAGCTTGTCGCCAACATCCAAGCACTATTGTCCCCCACACTACCCCCCGGTTCCAAAGTACACCCTCAATGCCGATTTCCCGCGCGATTCAAATGGTTATGGCAACAATTAAATCTTGAACAACACAACGTGCCGGTAGCTCACTGCCCGGAAGTCATTAGTTTTATGCAAACAATGAAGCCTTCAAGAGTTGTACTGGTCTTCGCATCGGCATTTCTCAATGCGCCGCCCTCCATGTACGGGCATTCCTTCTTACGGTTCGACAACGTCAATCATCCCAATACCCTCATGTTGTCCAACATCATTAACTTTGCTGCAAACCCCACAACCAACAATCCCCTCTCCTATACTATTCAAGGAATCTTCGGCGGATTTCCCGGACGATTTGCGGGAATGCCCTATTACGTCAAAATTAGGGAGTATTCCGATATGGACTCCAGGGATCTCTGGGAGTACGAAATTCCGCTCAACGCCGACCAAATCGACTGGATGCTTCGTTATGCATGGGATCTAGATCAGACCCATTTTGACTATTACTTCTTCACGGAGAATTGTTCTTATCACATTCTAGATTTAATCCATATTGCGTACCCCGATTTTACCAGAGAGACTCCACTCCCGTGGTTTTCCATTCCATTCGATGCCATTCGAATTCTTCGTGATCAGATACCGGGTATGAAAGCCCCAGTATACCGGCCCTCGCATACTACTAAAATGAAGGCGCGCCGGACCCTCTTGACCTCCGAGGAATCAAACCTGGCCGAAACCATCGCCCGAGGGCGTTCTCCGAACGATTTCGTGGCACTTAAGGAGCTTTCTCCCGAACGCCAGGCCCTTACCCTCGACGCAGCCCACGACCGGTTTAAGTACCTCACAGGTTTCGACGATAAAGTCGATAATCAAGAAGCCAAAGCCATCGATGCACGCGACCTGGAAATTCTCAACTACCGGCGGGACATTTCAGTCCAAGCCTCAGAGCCCTCCATCGTACGACCGCCGGCTCCACACGAAGGGCACGCGACTGCCCGCACCACCCTAGCGGTGGGGGCCCAAGAGGCCGGTTCCATCTTTGGCGAGATCAGGCACCGCCGAGCACTTCACGACGCTTTAGACCTCCAAAGAGGCTTTGTTCCTAACACCAATCTGGAAATGATGAGCTTTCAGTTGCGCTTTCATCCCCAGGCGCTTCACGAAGAAAACAACCACACCAACTCGGTTCTCCTTGAAAAGTTAGACTTCATCAAGGTGATGTCCTTGATGCCCATATCTCCCTGGGTCAAACCCATCTCCTGGCGCGTAAATTTGAGGTTTGAAAGGGTAGCAGACCTGGGTTGCTTAAGCTGGTCATGTACCGCCTTCACATTACAAGCCGGGCCTGGCTTTGCACTCGAAACCAGCCTCGTTGGTAAGGAACTTTTTTATGGTTTCACCGAAGTGCATTTAAGTGCGGGCCCTGCTTACGAGAAGAAAGGCAGGATTTCCGCTAGCGCTTCTCTGGGCCTCTTAGTGCAACCCGCAGCGTTTTGGCGGTTGCATGTCGAGGCTGGCTATTTCGCCGACTACCCCACACCCCAAGATTTGAAGTTCCATCGCTTACAACTCAAAGCAGGCACTAATGTCGCCTTATCCCAAAACTTTGCCCTTCGGGCCGAAATGCAGCAAGAAAGAACCTTTCGGGAAGCTACCTTCAGCTTTCTTTACTACCACTGAGTTGCCTCCCTCACCACTTGACACTCTTATTCGAGAAGGGCTTAGCAACATCTCATTTTGGGCCGCCGTAGGACCGTATTTTATTCGTCTTGCCCCTCCATCGGCAACTTGTTCGAAAAATCCTCATCGGTCTCGATGGCAGTCCTGGATCGACTATCGGGCTGAGGCTTCCAGTTCTTAGGGCCAATTAGGAACTTAGGAGAAAAGGCCAGTGCCTGTTGGCGAATATGCCGTTCCTTGCGTTTTCGCGCTCCGCTAAATTTTGCTCTCGCCATTAAGAACTCCAGTACTAAGTCTACCACAAAGGTGTGAGCGCAACGAAACAATCGTATTCTTTCGATTTTTGTTTGGCAGTCCAGCCCTTTGTCAGAAAAATCAGGTCCGGACGCCGCCAACCATCCATTCTCGAAAAATAGAACTCGGCTCCCAGTTCACCTAAAATCCTAGCGCTCTATGCTTCAAGTTTATTGAACAATCTGCAATGAAAACCGCCTAACAAAATTAGCCTGAGAGCTACACGGACACCGGCTCCAATCTGCCTAGGTCGACGCCAAGCCTCTTTGAGCTCGTCAACTGCGCTTTCTCGGGTCTCGTGCACTAATGCGGAGTACTTCAGCCAAGTCCTCGCCATTTACCTCATCAAACCATACCGTCACGTGAAGCCCATCGAGCTCTACAAAGTAGAGGCGGTCACTGCATCGTTCCCGGCGATACCTAGATCGAGGCTCCGCAGCTAAAAGCTGGCCCAGTACCTGCAAGAATCGAGAATGAGTTTGTAACAGGCACCCTTCTTCTCTACCCTTCAGAAAAACCGCCTCAAGGTGTTCCCTTGCCCGCAAGGTTAAGCGAATGGTTAATCCATGCGCGTAAATAGACGTGGTTTGCGCCCATTCAGGTAACTCAATTGGGCTTTGATGATCCCCAAAATCCTTTCGAAGCGCTCTAGGATCATCCCAAGTGGGAATGAACGGTTTCAGATCCAAAACCGGAGTTCCTTCGACCAGGTCAACCCCCTCGAATTTAAGTGTATCGCCATCAACCTCAACGAGTTTTACCAAGCTCAAACCAATAGGCACGGGACGATGCGGAGTTCGTGTAGCAAATAGCCCCAACTTTAGCCCCCCCAAGCGGGGTGGGGCCACCTTACTTCTGACGGTTTCCTGAGCCGGCGTTCCCTCCGTAGACGCCTGAGCATGGCGGTCCAAATGAAATACAAAAAGCAGCCAAACGTAGGAGAACTGACTTAATCCCGCCACGCTGAATGCAGGATTATTCAGTTGAGAGGATGTCAGCTTTAATGTTGCCGGCGCAGCCGGAGTGAGGCCAGCTTGCCGGGGTGTGCCATTCCGAGTTTCAAAACAACTCTTCAAGTAGCCAATTGGCTCGAACGTATACGCAGAAGTATATCTCATAATCAGGCCGGACTAATAACTCTTTCGCAAAATTGCAATGCAACGTTCTGAGTATTCGTGGCCCTAAGAAGCCAGTGTACAATTTATGGCTCCCCCTCAGATTGCCCCCAGGCTAAGAGCAGCGAACTCAGAACACACTCCGAATGTGGCGCACGGAATGAGAAGCGCCCCAATCTTATTGCTTCGCACTTACCTACTCGATAGTCTTCAAAAAGAGCGCAAAACATTCAGCCATTTTGAAACAACCCTATTTCGGAGACAAATACGTGAGAGCCCTTATTGTACTTTGCATCCTTGCTGGATGCGCCTCAGACGACCAT
>CAXGXL010000380.1:0-4521 GCA_964013555.1 uncultured bacterium | reverse complement strand
CAATGAGTATAGAGATCGACTTCAAGCTTACTCGTCCCTCGCGAGATGAGCGTCCACCTTTCGTTATTCAGGTTAAGATATCTACCAATGCGGGAATCGTCGGAATAATGGGTCCCTCAGGCTCAGGCAAAACAAGCCTCCTTGACGCTCTAGCTGGCATAGCCACTAACGTCACAGGTCACATCAGGCTAGGGGACACCCTTATCTTGGACACTGCAAAAGGCGTCAACGTGCCCGTAAGAAAGCGCCGGATAGGCTACGTATTTCAGGATGCACAGCTCTTTCCCCATTTGTCCGTCGAAGAAAATCTTCGTTTCAGTACGAAGGGCAGATCGGGGCCAAATCCGGATTGGGATCCCATCGTTTCCATGCTGCGACTAGAATCGCTTCTTAAAGCCAACTCGAGAGAATTGTCAGGTGGAGAAAGGCAACGAGTGGCCTTAGGCCGAGCCATGATGTCAAAACCACACGTTTTACTGCTCGATGAGCCACTTACAGGAGTCGAGCTTGAGCATCGCTTAGTGCTCTTACCGTTTCTACTAGATATTCAAAAAGCCCGAAACATAAAGGTTTTTTACGTTAGCCACCAGGGTGACGAGATATCGAAACTGGCCGACGAATGCTACTCTATGAAAGCTGGTAAACTAGAACATCGCAATCCGGTAACAAGTGTCTCCGAATGACGACTCCCTTCAAAAGGCGTCGGACCTCGGATTTTCAGCCGCCGTACTTTTAAGACTACCATCTAAATCAAGACCTTAGGTCTAAAGCCACCTTCGCATTTTCGAAATTGATTGACAGCAACTGGAGATATGCCTAAAGCCAATCGCAATGTGGCGCCCAAAGCTATTTGAAACGGGCTTAACGAACTTGACCTCAAAGCTCGAGGCAACTCGGCATCCATGGCCGACAACGATACTCTTTTCCAAAAACAATCTAAATCAGAGCCAGAGAATTTTCGACTGGGTTGGGGAGGTCAAATTATGACAGAAATGGTTTACGACTCGAAACAAATCACGGGCGCTCTTGAGACCATGGCGAATTCGTTTGACCGCACACCTGGCGATGCTCCCTGGGCCGTAGTAGGAATTCGACGAGGCGGTGAACATCTTGCCGTCCGACTGGCGGAATTACTGGGGCAGCGGGTTGGTGCAACCATCCCCGTAGGATTTGTAGATATTACTCTTTACAGAGACGATGGCTTTGGCCCCAACGATTGGCCTCAAGTGGGCGTTACTGAGATCCCATTTACCCTCAAGGAGCACACCATTATCCTGGTGGATGACGTCCTTTATACGGGCAGGACCGTGCGGGCCGCTATCGATGCTATTATCGACTATGGCCGCCCCAAAGCTATACGGCTAGCGGTCTTGGTTGACCGAGGGTTACGTGAGCTTCCCTTTCAAGCAGATTGTGCCGGATTCGAATTAGAGACGACCCCAGATGAACATGTTGATGTCGTATTTGCCGCCGATGGTGCGGAGGCTGATATGATAACCGTAAGCCCCCGCGGGCGCGGTGACGAGGTACAAGGATGATAGCTGGACAACATTTACTAGGAATGCGAGGGATGGATGCAGCTACCATCTACGGCATTCTCGCCACTGCCAAGGGATTCAAAGAAATCTCGAGGCGAAAGATAAAAAAAGTTCCGTCATTGCGTGGACGGACTATCTTGAATGTCTTTTACGAGAACTCCACCCGAACGAGAGTTAGCTTTGAACTAGCCGCAAAAAGGCTTTCCGCCGACGGGGTTAATATATCCGCCTCCGGTTCAGCCGTGGCTAAGGGCGAATCGCTCTTAGATATGGCGCAAACCCTCAATGCCATGCAGGCTGATGCGGTGATCATTAGACACGCGGCAAGCGGTGCGCCGCATTACTTAGCCGACCGAATCTCCGCAAGGGTTATTAACGCAGGGGATGGCTTGCACGAGCACCCCTCCCAGGCCCTATTGGATATTATGACGATTTGGGAGAAATTCGACGAGCTAGACGGCCTTAATGTGGCCATCGTTGGTGACATTAAGCACTCGCGCGTAGCACGTTCGAACCTAATCGCCATGAAAACCCTAGGAATGAACGTACGCGTTGCTGGTCCCTCAACCCTTCTTCCTCGAGACCTGGAAGCCGTTTATGGATGTACCGTATGCGAGAGCGTCGGGCAGGCGGTCGAAGGAGCTCACGTGGTCATGGCCCTGCGGCTTCAGAAAGAACGAATGAACTCAGGCCTCTTACCTAGTTTACGAGAATACAGTGTTGAATATGGCATCAACTCGCAACTCCTGCGCACCACTCAAGATAACGCCATTTTGATGCACCCCGGGCCTGTAAACCGAGGCATTGAATTGTCACCTGACGTTGTTGACGGGCAAAGAAGCGTCATTTTGGACCAGGTTGAAAACGGAGTAGCTGTTCGATGTGCACTGCTCTATTTGATCCTAGGAGGTTCCCAGCCATGAGTCTGCTTATTTCCAACGGTCGCTTACTCGACCCTTCTAGTGCCACCGATAAACTCGCCGACATTCGAATAACCGACGGGCTCATATCTGAAATAGGGCCAGCTGGTTCGCTATCGGCTGGTGACAACGATGAAGTCATTGACGCCACCGGTAGGTGGGTTTCGCCTGGCTTTATCGATCTAGGCGCTCGACTACGAGAACCGGGGCAAGAATACAAAGAGGACCTAGAATCGGGTGGAAACTCAGCGGTAGCTGGCGGATTTACCACTGTGGTAGTGATGCCCGACACGCACCCAGTCGTAGATAACGCGGAGCATGTGCAATACATCCTCGCAAGAAGTAATGCACTGGGGCTCTGCCAATTCTTGCCTACCGGTGCGCTTACCGTTGGCCGCCAAGGGCAGATTCTTGCGCCTCTTGCCGAAATGCAAAAGGCTGGGGCCGTTGCCTTCACTGACGCAGGTCGCCCTGTCTCCAATTCGCAACTTATGCGCAACGCTCTCGAATATGCACAAGGTTTTGGACTTACCATCCTTAGTCACGCCGAGGACATCGAGCTCTCGTGCCAAGGGCACGTTAACGAAGGCCCCGTGTCAACCAGGCTAGGCCTAAAAGGACTCCCTGTTGTTGCCGAAGAAACCATTGTCGCTAGAGATGCCATGCTTGCGGAATTTACCGGAGCGAGACTGCATTTTTCTCACCTCACTACAGGTCGGTCGGTCCACAAAGTAGCCCAAGCGCAACAAGCAGGTGCTGCGGTCACCGGCGCTGCGGCCGCGCATCATTTGGTGCTCACCGACGAAGACGTCAACGGCTTCGACACCAGTGCGAAAATAAATCCTCCTCTTCGCTCCAATTCTGACCGGCTCGCATTAATCGAAGGAATTCGAGCCGGGGTTTTGTCCGCTATCACCTCACACCACACTCCCCAAAGCAGCCTTGAAAAGGACACCACTTTCGACCGAGCGGAATTTGGAGCTTTAGGGCTTCAAACGACGTTGCCTGCAGCCCTGCACCTCGTTGACGAACACGACTTAGAGCCCTTGACCGTCTTAGGCTGCCTCACATCCGGTCCGGCTGCCATACTAGGAATGGACATAGGAAAAATTGCCGTAGGAAGTACGGCGGATCTAACAATTTTTGACCCAAACCAAACTTGGGAGTTCACTCCCGAGGCAAATCTTAGTAAAAGCTCCAATTCATCGTTCATAGGAAAAACACTAAAGGGGAGGGTGCTCAAGACAATCGCCAAAGGCAAGGTTGTCTTCACTATCTAAGATGCAACATCCTGGTTACAATGAACTTATAGAATTCTCATCAAGCGGCGAACTCGCAACAGAAATAAAACAAGCTCGAGCTGAATTCGTCAGTCGCACTGGAGATCTCTTTGAGAGCGATGACGACTTTGAAGCGAGGATCGCCTCGTTTCTTGAGTGGTACACGCTAGACCGTAAGGTTACAAGCGTGGTCAATTTGACTCCGGCCAAGCTATTTGCTCAGCACCGCCGGCCGAACTTGACGACTCCTGAGCTTCAAGAACTTCATGACTTCGCCCGCACCACGCTCTCGATTTTTGAGATAAAGAAGATAAAGGACCGGTCCCTGCGCCTGGTTGATATTCTCACTGGAACGAAATGGAACATAGACACAGCTCACCCCTTAGTTGGGCTAGAAACGAGCGACCTGATTGAAGGTCGGCTCTTCAACTTTAGAAGAGCAACTCTCTTGTCAGACATTGTTCACACCCACCCCCACAATGCTAAAAAGGAAATTCTCAAAGCCGCAAAAGAATTCCGCAAAGAAGGACAAGGCTACACCCGAGTCGATATGGTCCACCGTATAGCCTTCCTACGAAATCGGTCCGTCCGATATTCTCATCTCGATGCGCGCGAGATTTTCACCGAATTATCGGTATAGTTCAGGGCATATCTGACCCTCTTTCTATAAAAAAATGATTCGTCACACAGAAGAGTTCTCTCGTTTTTTCGCCGGTTTTTTGCATATTTTGCCTGAGGGCCGTAGCGTTTACACAAACTCAAATTGAATCCAGTGGAGGCAGA
>CAXGXL010000379.1:0-4540 GCA_964013555.1 uncultured bacterium | reverse complement strand
CCCACCGAGGTTCCACGCCTAAGTAACAGGCAGCCGATACCCAATCGCCTATGGGTTGAGCACCAAACCTTCAAGGTGGTTCGCTACGTGCATTGCATGCACTTTCTCGTAGTTGGACTTTGAAAGATCACCGTAGGCAAAGTGCGGTTTGAGAGCTTTATCAAACCTTCGAAAAGCCTCGACACTCCCTCGAAGGGCCTTCACACCCTCCGCAAGAGAAACCGGCCCCATTTCATCGGCTCCCGGTATGGGATCATCGAGAGAATGAAACATCACGCCAAGATTCAAAAAGAGCCAAGAGGCCACCTTGCCAAGGGTGCTACGAAAAACTTCTGATTTCATGGCAGGATAACCATCCATGGACATCTGAATACTATCAGAGCAATGTTTTAGGACTTGACCCGGGCTCATCTCCCCACGACTCTTTACACCCGAGCTCCCCTCAATCATTTCCAGAACCTTCAGAACCTCATCAAAGTTATCAAGCTGCACCTTATTCCCAAAAAGAAAAGCCGACTCATACAGCTCGAGCCCCATCGCCGGACGGATGCTATTCCCCGAATCCAAATTCAATACGGGGTCTTGCGCCACCCCACCGGTGGATCTTTGAGAAGTACTTGCCCCTGCGTCATGAGCCGAGTTCGAGTTCGTTGTTACACTACCAATTTTCATTACTTTTATTCTCGTTTGGTTATTTCAAAGAGTTATAGGTGATCCAGGGGATGTCGAGCCTTATGAGTTTCCTCGTCCATTTCTCCTTCATCCCAAGGCTCGAACGCATTATTAACTTCACTTAACCCGCTCTTGGCTAACTCTGGATGATGCCGTAATAGAACACTCTTCAGGCTGTTCTGGTCGACCCAGTCTAACCCTTCTTGCGTGTAGTGCTCTGCATCATAATCGGTGGTAAAGAAACGGTCCGCCTGAAGACGTCGCGATGCATTGAGAATAAACACCTGAAACATCGTCTCACCAAATCCAAAACCCGTCGGCCTTACGTTCTCCGCCAAGGTTCCAATCAATAAGTCGATGGATTCAATATCGTCGTTGTAGAGTTTTTTAAGCTTTGCAGCTATCTCCACCTGTTCTCGACTCAGCACATCGTGATCCGAATTTCGGAATAAATCCTCAAAACATGTAATAGGGTGTAAACCCAACTGCCTACGAAACTCGTTGTACCTAGGAACGCCTCGCTCTCGAGCACGCAGAATATCGACCGCTCCTAGGTCGTAGAGTGGATTTCCAGGTACACTAAGGTTCTGTAGCGTTGCCGGAAAGTTGTTCAAGACCAACTGCCCTGGCTGCAGATTACCGAACGAATAGAGCAAGTCTTTCATTTCGTGTTTTTCCGTAATCTTAGACGAAGCCGCCTGCCTAACTCCTGCTAAAGAGATATCGTCAATTTTTTCTTTCGTATCTAACGAAGTAATCTCGAAATGGTCAGGAAGAAGCGAATGCAATCGATATACTTCTGTGAATTCTTCGCTCAAAAAGAAGGGTTGCCCCTGCTTGTTAATCGGATTTCCTACAATTCCGCCCACCACGGAACTTCGGATATTCAAAGGGCTAACCGTCGTTCGGTTCTCGGGAGTCTTCACTATCTCGTGAAGGCCAAACCAATTTGCATTCATACCCGATGCGAGCATCTTGTTTGGTAAAATTGCAGGGGTCCACTCAACTGTATGAATCTTTGCCATCAAGGCAGCGTTAATCATTCTAGCCGTGTGGAAAATTCGATTGTCGTCCCAATCCGGATAACTACTCTTGAGTTTGTCACAAATGGAATTGTGTTCTTTAACGAATAGATTGTGCATTAGAGTTAGACCAACCCACCAGTTTCGATTGAATCCAGTTTCTTCCACGCCATTTTGCCCCAGGGGAAGACGCCCATCATCTTGAAGGCGCATTTTACCATCGGTAAAGCTGCGCAGGCGATTCATGGTTTCCTCGTCGCTCCCGTAAATTTGGGAACCATCCCACCAATGTGTTACTTCGTTGACATACTGTTCAGGCCTGTCGCCATCTTCCGCTGACCGAGTTGGGTCTGGTTGCGTTCTAGGTACGTACATGAAGGGTGAACGAAATCTGTCTCGAGCCGGGTCCTCGTCGGTTATAGGAACCTTGATAAAGTCACGAGTCATGTTTTCACCATGACTAACCCAATCATGAGTCATAAACTGAATCCACGTGGCCGAGAGCATGTTGAGAAACGGAACCTTTTTCATGTCACCGTCTCGGGGTAACAGAACACGACTGATCTCCCGCGGGTTCGGCGTTACGAGTTCCTCCTCTGATTTTGGAACACCCGACATAGGATCTGTATTCCGCGAAAATCGCGTTCCCGCCGCCCCTTCTTTCGGATCCGTCAAATTATTCCAGCTTCCATCCGCTGTTCGAAAGTGCGTAGCTCCCACTGGAGCAGTCAGGCTTGGATCCTGAAATCCACTCAAGACATCCGCAGGATACGGATCACTAAGGTTATTCTGGTTGAGGCTCTTCCTAATGTGTGCAAGCTTCATAATCCCCATGAGATAAGGGCTCTTGTACCAATTCGTCCAAACTTTGTCGGAGGTTCCGGTCCAACCGGCCACTGTACTCAAAGCGCCAATCGTAGCTTCAGAGATCCCACCAAGGGCAGCACCTACCCCATTCAAAAAAGTCTCCCGCATAGTTGTCGGTTGTTGAGGACCGGGAGTGGGCAACACTCCTGGACGTGGAGGAGCCAAAAGTTCCTCTCTCGACGGAAATCGCGGGCTCGGAACCGCTGTAGCGACATCGGCCACCACATTTGCAGCCGAATGTGCTAATTTGTCACGGTATTCCGAAGAGCTAGGGTTCAATTTAGCCGCTTTTCCATACGCTCCTTGAGCGAGTTGATAGTTCTCAGAAAGAAAATAGGTATCTCCCAAGAGGGCATGGAGCTCACCGGTAGAGTCTTTCGACAAATTTGGTGCTAATACCTTCGCAGACGCACTGTAATCCAATTTTTCGAGAGCCGCCCTGGCCTCCTTTAGAACAGAAGCAATAGACGGGCTATCTTCGGTTCTATTATTGACGGTGGCATTGGCAGAATGGAGGGCAACAAGGGAAGACATTCGATTGTCCTTTCAGAATTCATACTCGCAGCACAGGAGAGTATCGGTCCGGACAGAAAATCGTTGCCAAAACGAGCCTAAATATCTGATTTCCTAAGGTATCTGGAAGTAAAATCTAAGGTTTGAAATCGACATCCGCAATCTCATCATTTCTGTCTGAACGCCCCATAGCTCCGGAAAAAACTAAAACCACCACCCTGTCGCCCTGGTGAAAGTTGCGGTCAACACAAAATTCATATTTTATAATCGATGACAGCTCTTTAAACCAAAGGACCTCCTCCAATGAATTGGGCCCCACCTATTACAAAGTCTCGTCAGGTTTTACACGCTATCTTGTTTGCCTTGCTTCTGAGCCTGGGCTTCTCATTTTACTCTAACCCGCTTCAAGCAGGAAAGTGCTCCAATACGCACAAGCAAGGCGGTCAAACCATTGACAAAACACAATACGAGTGCATCAAAACCACGGCGTGCCAATGGTGCGACGACGCCGTTAAAGGCAAAGGAATGGGGCTCCAGAAAACAAAAAACTGTTGGACTATTAACGAGAAAAAAGACCTCATCTGCAGCGCCCCCAAAGGTTGGTGCAGAATTGGCTACGAGGCAGACTCCGAATCCATACGCTGCACCCTAAAGAGGGGCAAATTAGACTGTGGAGCTGACACATCGAAAGTACAAGACGCATTCGATACCATAAAAACCAGTTTCAATCCGCCACTTCGACTAGCCGAAATCAACGCTCGAACAAGCACACAATATCTCGATATCTATCTTGCTACCGTACGTGCAGCTGAAGAGCCGTCCGCTACTCCAGTATTTAATACCTTTCGGTTTAACTTCAAGAATTACACCGTCGGAAAATCGCCCCTTAAATTCTCCTCTGAAGTCATCTACTCCGCCTTACCGGGTTATCGAAACTACATTGGCTTTGAACACCCGGGCGCCAACAAGTCACCCTGGCCCGGGAAGTGGCTCGTATGTGACGGTGAAGACAACTCCCCCACTATTCCTCGCTCGCCCAAAGAGCGCGGCCCCAATGCTTTTAGAAATACGTACGCAAGTTGGCTTTATAAGAAACCTGCTTATTGGGTTGGTACCAAGCCACCCAAGATCGACACTTGGCAAAAGCGACTCATCGAAGTGGACACCTTGTTCCAACAAAGCTCTAACGAAATTCGGATAACCTGGAGAAAATCCGCAAAGGCCAATTTTCGTGGCGCAGCCAAAATAGTGCGTGTCACTAAACAAGAGTCCGAAGAATGCGGCCTTGAGGCTACGAAAAAATTCCTTTGTCTCGATCTCGTTATCCAAAAATACGAGCTCGCTCCAAAGGACGCCAAAAACTCGCGAGACCTCCTATGGACGACAATGGAACGAAACCCCAAAGGTCAAAACTCTACCCGACTTCTCCGAATTAGATTCGCCAAAACTCAACTCACCACCCAAGC
>CAXGXL010000378.1:0-4540 GCA_964013555.1 uncultured bacterium | reverse complement strand
CCACTCTTTAGCTTCAATAGCTTCACCGAAACTTGGTCGATTTCGCCGCCTCCATTCTTCTTCAACACGAGCTTTTTCTTTACGGTAGTCAAGAATCTTGGAGATACCTATACCCGCAATGAAGCCACCAATATGGGCACCATGTGCTACATTGCTAGCCCCTGACTGGAATAAAAACGGCAAGAGATTATCAATAACAAGATAAAACAAAAGCACGTACCTGGCGGGAATCAAAATCACCTGGAAAAAGAAGAAAAAGACGACCAGTACTTTGACGCGGTTATGAGGAAACCACAAAAAGTAACAACCCAAAACCCCAGAAATTGCCCCGGAAGCCCCTACCAAAGGAGTCGATGACCCCATCTGGAAAAGAGCAAAAAAGAGGGTAGCTCCAACACCGGTCAGTAAATAAACAGCGAGGTATCGCTTTCGCCCCAGGTGTGCCTCCACATTATCACCAAAAATCCAAAGAAAGAGGCAATTCCCTAAAAGATGCATCCACCCGCCATGCAAGAACATCGAGGTGAATATCGTCAAAACAGAAGGCGCAACGGGACGAAATCCCCACTGGTGAAGAAAGACATCATAAGCGCTTAGGTGCCGCAATATCCCGAGGTCTCTAATGGGCCTGCCACCATTCTCACTGGATAGAGCGCGCAAATACTCCATTAAAAAGGGAGTGTCTTCAGCAACAGGCTGCATCGACAAGGGCCAAGCAATGAGAATAAAAACCCCGATATTAATGCCAAGCAATGCGTAATTTACGACCGGTGTCTGCCGCGGATTAGGTTCGTCGCCAATCGGTAAAAACACGTTAAATCACCTTGCTCCCAAAAAACGGGGTTCTCTTGACTGCATGCCTCGCAAATGGCGAGAACTCAACCCTTTTACAACTATCGACACTACAGGGGAAAACAACAGAAAACAATTGTACTTTCATTTTGACATTAGAGACGAGAAATCGTCTTCTTCCAAATCACCCAAAAGCCCAAACCTGCGGCAACAAAAAGGCCAAGAGCCCATTGCAGATTCCCAAAGAGCAAGTGCCCGATGGCAAAGGTTGTTCCATAAATAAATGCAACCCCACCAAGCCAATTCAGAAAAAAACCACGAGAGACCGGCTCCCCATCTCCCCCGTCAGTGCGAACCGGGCCCCACCAACCACCAGGATACACTCGGTCGTAAAAGAGTCGTAATTTTGCCTCGGGTTCAGGCGGTGTCATAAATGTAACAGTTATCCAAACAAACAAAGCCAACGGGACAATAATCAATAACTTATGGTGTACTTGCAAAGACACACCAAAAAGAACCGGAGCACTTGAAAACAAACTATAGGTTTGCCCACTTGCCATTGTCTGACTAGCTGCAATGATTTCCAAGACAATCGTTGCCGAAATCGACACAGCCAATGCTGAAATCTCGGACCACGCATTCACCCTCCACCAAAACCACCGCAAAATAAGCACCAAACCAATGCCAGCCCCCATTGCGAAAATAAACTCCCACGCTTTTGAAATACTCTGCATTTTGACGGCAACAAATGCAGCGCACACCATCAAAACCACAGTGCATACCTTACTAACTATAACGTAATGGGTTTGAGTTTCGTTCGGTCTCGCAAAGCGCTTGTAGATGTCATTTACAATGTAAGAGGCTCCCCAATTAAGGTGAGTATCAATCGTAGACATAAAGGCAGCCAGAAAGGACACCACCAAGAGACCTCGAAGGCCAGGCCCCAAAAGAGCGTTCAAAACAAGTGGGTAGCCCGCCTTAGAACTCAACTCCTCATAAGCCTCAGGAATGACCGGAAACATAACAATGGAAACCAACGCAACAATAATCCAAGGCCATACTCGCAGAGCGTAGTGAGCAAGATTAAACCACAATGTAGCTAAAAGTGCATGCCGCTCGTTTTTCGAAGCCGACATTCTTTGGATAATGTACCCTCCCCCATCGGTATTGTGCGTAGACCACCACATCACGGTGAGAAAAACCAAAAATTTGGAGAACGGAGACTCCCAAAACGCTTTGGAGAAAAACTCTGCCTCTGGAATCGGAGGAATAAAACGCAATGCATCTGGACTCAGAGCTGCACTTCCACTTGCTTGAAGGCTTTGAAGCTTTTCAATTAACTCCCCCATTCCTCCGACGTGGCTCACAGCGATGGACGCCAATATAAGGGATCCTGTCATGGCAATTACAAACTGAACAATATCGGTAACAACAACTCCCCAAAAACCCGACAAAATAGCGTATATCAACGCAACAACTACGCAGCCCCAGACTGCAACCCATCGGTCAACGGTAAGGACCACACTCACAACGGATGCCATCGCGTTAATAACCCACCCCATAACAATGAAGTTGTATAAAATAGCGAAATAACCAGCCTTAAAACAGCGGAGAAAAGCAGCCGGCTTACCTGAATAACGAAGCTCAATAAACTCATTGTCGGTTAGGACTCGAGCTCTTCTCCAAAGACGCGAAAAAAGAAAAACCCCCAAGAGGCCACTCAAGAGGAGATTCCACCAAAACCAATTCTGCCAAATTCCGGCCCCTCGAATGAACTCGGTTATCGCTAAAGGCGTATCGGCAGCAAAGGTAGTGGCAACCATAGAGGTTCCAATAACCCACCACGGCAATGATCGACCTGAAAGAAAATACTCTTCAGTGCTCGAAGCCGCCTTCCGCGAGAAATAAATCCCCACCCCCAGTGAGAAAAAAATGTAGCCGACAATAATAGACCAATCAATCCAATGTAATCCAACGTCGTTCACGCCTGCTCCCCTTAACTAGAATTGGTCCTTGCGACTTCGCAATTCAGCAAAAACCTCCTCTGGCGCGTCACGTCCCACCGAGGCAGCAAGATGACGATCAGTAACTCGCAAAAATGGATTAGATCTCAATTCTTCACCTATAGTTGACGGAACCGTTGGCTCTCCATTCCCCCGCATTTCTTGCACCACTTTAAGCCGAGCAAGGACTGCTTGATTATATGGCTCCATAGCAAGCGCGAAACGGAGGTTGCTCTCAGTGTACTCATGGCCGCAATAAACAAGGGTATCCGCAGGCAGCGACGCTAGAGAAGACAATGAGTCGTGCATTTGCCTTGGAGTACCTTCAAAGAGTCGGCCACAGCCCGCCGTAAAAAGAGTGTCTCCCGTAAATACGGCCCTGGCTTCCTTCACGTAATAGGCAATGGCCCCCAGGGTATGCCCTGGAACCATCATGCACCGTACCATTTTACCGAGCAGTACAAAGGTGTCTCCGTCTTCTTGAGGAAGAGTTGCCCCCGGAACACGGTTATTTTCATAGTCATAGGAAGAACAGACAACATCCACCCCGCGATAGTGCGACAATAGCTCGTTGATTCCGTTGACGTGATCCCAATGGTGATGCGTAGCAATGATGGTACGAAGCTCCAGACCACGTTCCTCAATCAATCGAAGAAGAGGGCCACCTTCCGATGGGTCTACCACCGCGCATGAATTACTCCCTGCCACCGAAATTAGCCACGCGTAATTGTCCCGAAGAAGGGGAATTGGTTCGATTTTCATTCAAAGAGTTCCTACACAAAATTCGTCGATATTTGGGATTCCGTCACCATCCGAGTCATAGGTGCTACCATTAAACGCAATACCACTAAAATCCAAATCAATCACCGGTTCTGAATCATTCGGCAAATAGACTAACTGACTCTGCATCCCTAATGCTTGACGCGTTGTCGCTTCTCGAAAATAAAGATCAACATAAGGATTTTGACCTCTTTCAACCCCACCACAGCATCCGGAAACACTCGAACCCTCAAGGGTGAGCCCACAGGGATCGCTGCCAGGAACCAGCAAAAAAGCTTCGATGGCCCCATCCGTAGCGCAATCTTTGCCGAGTTTATCGGGAAGAACCGCTTCAACTCGCAGAGTAAGTTTCGCCGCAGTAGCTGTGCATGGCGTACGCTCCCCCAAAGAACCAGACTCTCCCAAATCCGATCCGCACGCTCCCAGAGTCAAGAGCCCTGTCCATATTAAGCAAATTCGCATCAAGCTCCCCTTGCATTGCCAAAAGGTGAGGAGTAACTAGCCTATCAATGAAACTCGATACACTAGCTATTCATGCAGGCCAAGAGCCCGATCCCACAACTGGCGCGATAATGACCCCGGTCTATCAAACCTCGACTTATGTTCAAAGTGGCCCAGGGCAACATACGGGTTATGAATACTCCAGAACCCAGAATCCAACCCGCCATGCTCTCGAAGGGAATCTCGCCGCCCTTGAGGGCGCCAAATATGGCATCGCTTTTGCCAGTGGCTGTGCGGCGACAGCCACCGTCATGCACCTCTTCCAAAAAGGCGACCACATCATTAGCGGCGATGACGTCTACGGCGGAACTTTCCGCCTATTTTCCAAGGTTCTAGCTGAAATGGGGCTGGACTTCTCTTTTGTAGATCTCACCAAGCCCGGAGCATTCGAACAAGCCATACGACCTGAAACCAAAGCAGTCTGGGTTGAAACGCCAACCAACCCCATGATGAAAATAACCGAT
>CAXGXL010000377.1:0-4546 GCA_964013555.1 uncultured bacterium | reverse complement strand
CTCTCATCCGGACGAGCACGAGGTGTGGGGGACCCTGGGTTTGTAAATCGCAATACGGATTACCAAAGTACCAATGGAGCAATTGGGGAATCGGCTCCTCAGGGATACTTAAACGAGCACGCTGGGCAACTTCAAACAATGCCAGGTTGCCCAAATGGTGACAGCTTGGTACACGACTCGGTTCGACTTCGTTTGAAGGTTCGGGCACCTACAAATGCTCAGGGGTTTCAATTCAAATTCAGGTTCTTTTCTTATGAATATCCCGTCTATTTATGCACCGAATTTAATGATTTCTTTATTGTGCGGCTCGATAGTCAACATCCGGAGATACCGGCTGATGGAAATATTTCGTTCGATGCGGGTGGGAACCCCGTTTCTATTAACAACGCCTTTTTTACTTCGTGCAATCCCCTTGCCTGCCGACCATTCGATTTTGGAGATGGGATGGGAGAGAATATTGGAAGCATTCCTGGACAAGGTGGCGACGATGAAGAGCCAATGGCGAGTGGTTTGGATGCGAATAACGATGGGTGTCCCGATTCTCTGGTCTGTAATACGGCTTTGAACGTGTGTGAAAACGCCAACGGTGCATGTCCGGATGGTGCGGAGGATATTGCGGCCTACTCAGCAAACACAAAGTGGGCAGGGGCTACAAGTTGGCTTACTACCTCTGCGCCGGTGATCCCTGGCGAGCTGATTACACTGGACTTTCATATCTGGGATACATCAGACCAGCAATTGGACTCACTGGTTTTGATTGATGGCTTCGAGTGGTTAATTGAGCCGACTGCAGTGGTTACAAAACAGTAGCTTTCTAGAAGTTTGTGGTGATTGGGTAATAGACAGTTGCATGCTTGGGGAAGGGGAAGTCTTTTATAGCTTGGATGGAATTTAGTTGGGCTTGCGCTAAGGTCTTTGAAGTTAGGGACTTTTGATTTATTCTTGGCATAGTAAAATGCAAAGAATGTATCTTCAGCTGGTCTTAGTAGGTTTTGTATGTCTTACGGTTTCTTGTGGCGTAGGCTATATCGTTTCGTCGAGCTATTATCAGTTGGAACTGCTTGCCCTAAGAGAGCCAGTGGATGAAGTTAGGCTCAGAGGAACCTTAACTCGTAAGCAACTAGGAGCTCTTCGAACGATTGAAGATGCACGCTACTACGCCACTAGTTTGGGTTTTGAGGTTTCAGGGATTTACACTAGCGTGGCTTTGGAGTGGAAGCGGGAAATGTGGAACGTTTCTGCTTGCGAGTCGTTGAACTTTGAACCACGGACGTGGTGGTTTCCCATTGTTGGGAGGGTCCCTTATTTGGGCTTTTTCTCCGAGGAAAAAGCTTCTGAATTCTACGAAGAATTGAGTGAGGAGCCCGGTTGGGATCTGCAGAAAAGACGCGTGGGAGCTTATTCGACTTTGGGATATTTCGATGATCCTATTCTACCGAGTATGTTGGAATGGAATACGGTTTCTCTTTTGAATTTGGTCTTTCATGAATTGGTACATGCGACGGTTTGGCTGCCGTCTAGTGTCGTATTTAACGAGAGTTTCGCTAATTTCGTGGGTGAGAAAGCAACGCTGCGTTATTTGGAGCACCGCTACGGTGCAGACTCGCCAAAATTGGTGGAGGCTCAGGGGAGATTCGAAGATGGTCGCCGATTTAGGGCTCTTTTGTGGGGGTTGTACCACGACTTGGATAAGCTCTATCGAAGAGCTGATCTAAAAGACCTGGCCAAGCACCAACTCAAGCAAAAGCTATATGGGAGCTTGGAGGCTCGGGTCGAAAAGGAAGCTTTTTGGGATCAGGACTGGGCCAGAAAGCGGATTCGATATGGTGTTTGGAATAACGCAAGGCTTATGCAATTTAGGCGCTACAACTCGGATCATGCGTATTTCGAGCTTTTATTTCAAAGGTTTTCAGGGGATTTTCGAGCTTTTTTTGGATATATTGAGAGGCTGATAGACAGCAGAGAAAATCCAAGTGAGGTGCTTAAGAGAGCGGCTTTAGCCGCGACCCAATAGTGCTTATTTGAGATCGTGCAGCATTTGGTTAATTGAGTTGAAGCTCATTGGAGCAATCAATTGACTTCTTTTTTAAGTGCAATGTTCTTTTTTTTTTCTGGCATAAACCAAAGGGTTAACCCTTTGGTGCTTATATAACTACGTAGTATTTTCTCGGTACTTCGTTAATTGTATTGGAAAAAAAACTTGGCGGGTTTGCAAGGCCGTATGGGAAATAACACGCTGCAGCGAAGGATTTTTTATAAGGGTTTTATTTTGCATCATTTTTTTTTGGCACCAAATTTGGATTCATCTCAAAGTTGGATCATACTGCTCGTGAGTTTCACTGTTCTGAAAGATAGTCTTTCAGACCGGATCCCGGAGGACTATTATGCAACTCAAGAATTGGAAGACAGGTTTGGTAGCAACGGTATTTTTGATTGGCTCTTTGCCATTTGGTAATGCAGCTGCAGAGGGCGTTACTGCGGGAATCAATTCTCGAACTCGCGCTGAGTATACCGAGATGGGTAATATTCAGAAGAACCCAGCCAATGGGAATTACCGCGCGACTCAGCGTACCATTGGTTATTTGGAAGGTACCGCAGATGACGTAACCGCGTTCATCGGTTTTCAAGGTGATCTAGGTTGGGGAGATTACTCTGATGCCTCTTTCGGCGGTTCTGGTTACATCGGCGAAGCATGGGTTCAATTCGGAAAAGATCTAACCCTAAAGGCTGGTCGACTTGGATTCAACATGGATGACGGCCGGTTGATGGGATACGATGATTGGAATTCGGGGAATGTCTACGATGGCCTATTAGTTGGTTACAACAGCGATAGCTTCAATCTAGAGATCTTGGCTACTCGAGGCGGTCTCGTGGGAGATAATGACTTATTTGTGGTAAATCCATCTACTAAGGTTGGAGACATCCATGTTTCAATTCCTATTATGTACCTAACCAATGCGATTCACAGTGGTGGCGGTCATGATGTTAGCAGCTTTGTGGCTGGCCTTTATGCGAAGCAAGAGGGTGATTTTAGCTGGAGAGTAGAAGGATACTTTCAGCAAAATACTCACGAAGTAGATGGAGAGGACGCGCATTCAACGAATGGTCTTTTTGTGAGTGCTGGGGTTGGATTCAAAGTTTCCGATATGCTCGCTCCTTGGGTTAATTTTGACTACACGGGTGCGGCGACCGACGAAGATACCCACGTTTTTGGAACCGGTCTTGGGGATACTCATAAGTTCAATGGTCGTTCGGGAATCGTTGCAGGTGCCGGTGC
Organism: uncultured bacterium; assembly: GCA_964013555.1. Taxonomy (GTDB): domain Bacteria; phylum Myxococcota; class XYA12-FULL-58-9; order XYA12-FULL-58-9; family JABJBS01; genus CAXGXL01. The sequence goes on along the minus strand of CAXGXL010000377.1, from coordinate 1,269 downwards.
GGGAGGACTTATAGACGTGAGCCTTAGCAATAACTTTGGTGAGCTAGGGCCAGGAAGTCTATCTTTGGATATTCATTATATGATGCTGGTCGACGAAGAGGCAGCAGGAGCTGATGGTGTCGGAATTGGTACTGAAATTGATATTGAATACACCGTCGAGCTCTCAGAGCAATTGAGCCTTGTGATTGGTGAAGCTTTATTTTTGGACCAAGACGAAGGCGCTTCAGACCGAGATGTTAGCATGCATGATTGGACCTACGTGCAATTAACGGTCGCAATGTAACTGCTCTGCGGATTTTAAACTCTGAAAAACGGGATATTTGGACTAGCCAAATATCCCGTTTTTTTTTGGGGGGCTTCTGATTGGCCAAAAGTTTTTTGATTTTTTGGGTGCTGTAGTGGTCATGGCCCTATGCAATCTCGCACTCCACCACGTTTTGTCTTCAAAATTTATTTTTGGCGCTTAGCCTGCAAGGAGCGGCTTGGTAAGTTTGCCGGGCTCTATCGATAGAGATCTAAGCAAAATTAGGAAGATAGTCCTATTCCGGAGAGTGTGTACTCTTTTCTTCTGCACCCATTGCCGCAAAAAATGGTGGTACGAAAATTGCTTAAGTCAAAGGGAAGCTTCGTCTTGTACGGGCTTCGAGAATCTTTCACGAACGAGATAAAGCGATGAACAGGTCCACCACGCGGGTTCGGTCGGCAATCTCCCTGCCACTATCATTACACAGCTTGCTGCCAATTAGTTTGAAGACGGCTCTTGTTGCGATTTTTGCCTTAAATGTTTTTGATACCTTTGCGACTCTGACGTGGGTATTCAAGAGATTGGCATTCGAGGCAAATCCGCTAATGGCCAATCTGCTCTACGACACTCCCCATTTATTTGTTGTTATCAAGTTATCGATGGCTGCTTTGGGCTGCACTCTTTTGTGGCGCTTAAGAAAGTTGCACTTGGTGACGCTGGTTAGTCAGATGCTCTTAGTGGTTTACAGTGCGCTTGGAATCTACCACCTCCAAGGATTCGTATTGCTGATGCAATAGGAAAACGAGTTAGCGGTTAGGAGCCGCACTCAAGACTGAATTGGTACTTTCCTTCTGCTTGAGAAAATCCATCGACCACAAGATAGTAGGTAACACCGGCTAGTGCATTCCAGGTGATTTCCCTCCCGTCAAAATCAAGGCAGCTATCGGAATGGCAACCGTCTCCTGTATCTTCAAGTAAGAAAAGGTCGAGGTTGTTGACTCCATTGAGTGGAATGATGCTAGCGG
>CAXGXL010000376.1:0-4546 GCA_964013555.1 uncultured bacterium | reverse complement strand
CAAAACCTATGGCAGCATAGATATCGCTGTTGTTGGTCCCTTCATCGCATATTTCATTGCTGTCGACTACGCCATCTCCGCAGGTGGGTAGGGTGCAATCAAGGCGGCATGCATCGGCGCCGGCGTCATTATTTGATGCCCCGTCGTCGCACTCTTCGCTGCTGCCGATATCGACCTTTCCATCGCCGCAATAGGGTCTGATGCCTGTGCACGTGCCATTGCAGGAACGCAATCCATCAGGGTCGTAGCCGTCCAGGTTGGCGCTGCCGCTATCGCATTGTTCTTCTCCTGACCTAACGCCGTCTCCACAAACTGCCGTGCCGTCCACATCAACGCAGACGCTTTCTCCTACGCCTGAATCTGGTGCAATACAGGAATAGGCTTGTGGGCAGTCGGCATCGCTGGTGCACGTTACGTAAAGCCCGTCGGGCAAAAGCCAGGTAAAGTTACATCCGGATAAGAGGATGAAGCCAAGGAGGAAACCCATTTTGAGAATCAATTCTCTTAAATGGCACCAGGCTGGTTTCTTCATTCGCATATTCTTAGCTCCGGTCGTTGTCTGTTTTTTGCCTACAATATTGGGCGTTGCCGTCGTTACGGATTGCGGATCATTTCTAGTATAGGGGAGTGTCTCTAACGGTTTCAAGAAACCTAATAATTAGGGGGCGTGATTCCGGGGACATCCGAATTCAACCCCAAGACTCTATTGTAGCCTAAAATACTAGCATTTAAGGGCGGATAGGTAACCGTGGTTGAAAAGGCAAGGCACGAAGAGCAATGGAGATCTCAAATGGCTTGGTGAATCCCTGAAACCGTGATTTGATTGTGGGGTTGCAGGTTGGAAACCTCAACCAAGATCGCAAGTACTCGGGATGGAGTGATTGGGTGAGGTTCGCTCAAAGGGGGGTGGCTGTGATAGTTGGGAAAAAGTCTCTTTCGGGCAAAGCACTCTTATGCCACTTTTCTTTGCTTGTTTTGCTCGCATGTGAAGCTAACGATCCCGATAAGCTAGGTCCTGCATCTGCGGATCCTTGTGCGGTGGACAATGGCGGTTGTGGCGACCCCACTTATTTTGCTTGTCTTGGAAATTCTCTAGGTCTCTCGTGGTGCGAGGACATCGATGAATGCAAGGTTAATAATGGTGATTGCGGTTTGGAAGCTCATGCTACGTGCATAAATCAGATTGGGGGCCCCCCAACATGCGAAGATATCGATGAATGCAAGGTTAATAATGGCGGTTGTGGTGACCGAACCTACATTCGGTGTGAAAACAATGAGAGGGCTCCTCCGACGTGCACGGATATCAATGAATGCGACACCAATAACGGTGGCTGCGGCGATCTTGAGTTTTTTCAATGCCAAAATAACCATGGAGCTGATCCCGATTGCGAAGATATCAATGAATGTTTGACCGATAACGGCGGATGCGGATTGGAAACGTATACGCGATGTACGAATCGGGAGGGGATGAGTCCCATTTGCGAGGACATTGACGAGTGCTTAACAGACAACGGTGGTTGTGGTGATCCAGTGTTTTATCAGTGTACGAACAACGCAGGGGCTTTGCCTACTTGCACCGATATTGATGAATGCTTAACGGACAATGGTGGTTGCGGTGATCCTACCTATTTTCGATGTATCAATAACGAAGGGGCACTTCGAACTTGCGAGGACATTAACGAATGCTTAATCAACAACGGTGGTTGCCCGAATACCTACGGGTGCACGAATAATGAGGGAGCCGCACCTACATGCCATTGCGATTTCGGAGAGCAAGTCTGGGTTTCTGTGGTTACAGATGCTACCGGTCAGGACTGTTCTTGGGACTTGGTAAAGAGGTCGGCTGATCTTGCTAATGTAGAGACAATATTTTCGGTGGCGGAGGGGTTTTATGAACACGATGTTGACGTCGAAGACCAAGACTACGCTCACCCTCTTTGTCTTCCTCCGGGGTGTTACGACCTTTATACCTATGATTCGGGATGGCAAGGTTGGGTTTCGATAACTGCATTTTCAGTGGATTCTCTGGGCGAGATTCTTACCGAGCAGAATCCCCGCTATTCAATTGGGTTTTCCTATTTTTCAATCGGTGGTGCGTCTTGTGACGACCCTTGTGCCGACGGAATTTGTGATTGCTCAGGTGTGCCTGGCGGCTTGCTCGTCGAAGATTGCTATGGTGATTGCGGTGGTTGGGCGGTCGAGGATTGTTTGGGCGTCTGTAATGGTAACGCTTTTGTCGATTGCTATGGGGTTTGTGGTGGTTATGTGAAGGCCGATTGCGATGGTCACTGCAATGGATCCAATTTCTCGTGTGTCAATTGCCCAGATTATACGACGATGGATTGTTCTGGGAATTGTGTTCCCAATGGGTATTTCGATATGCTCATCGGAGACGGACAATGTCATACTGAGATGGGACTCTACGGTGAACCCGGTAGCTACTGGTGGGGGTATGACTTTTTGAGTTGTCCCGATTTCGAATGTGAAGGGGGCGATTGCGGGATGGCTCTTCTTTCTAATGGAACTTGTGGTGTACCCTAACTAAGGTTGATTGAGCTGCCAATGAAACGCGTGATATTTTGGTTTTCATTGGTCATAGATATGTAGGAGTGTGTTGCCAACTGGGAATTTAAGTATTGGGGGTTCAATTTTTTTGAGTTGGTCGATTCTCAATAGAACCCGTGAGATTCGGGTCCCAAAGTCTTTCATTTGTAATTGCCTGCACCACCAGTTTTTTAGAAAAGAAAAGTGGTACCCATTAGAAGTCTCTAATTTTGGAGCCGAGTTGTATTAATGCATTTACACAACGTGCTCTTCTCCTAGAAGCTTACCGGGATTCATGATCCCTTTGGGATCGAGGTTATGGCGAGCAGCCCGTAACATGTCTAAGCCCAGGGAGGACTTTTCTGCCTCCAGCCAGCGGGTATGATCTAGGCCAATACCATGGTGATGGCTTATAGCAGCGCCGTGTTTGCTAATGACGTCTGATGCGGAACGCTTAATTTCTAGCCATTGTTGCATCTCAGTGCCCTGTGCCTGTGGGAAAACGAACGTGAAGTAAAGGCTGCATCCATCGTGGTACGAATGAGAAATATGGCACATAACAATGGAGCCTGCGTTTTCCCAAGGTGCTACGCTAGCAATCGCTGCTTTGATTGCGGTGGTTACTTCACGGTGCAGGGTTTCAACATTAGACCATGTTGTTGATGTCTCTAATGTATCCACTGCGCAGCCTCTGTCGAGAAGAGGGTCACGCAAGTAGGGCATTTCGAATCGGTTTTTGTACCAATTGTCTCCGACTTTCGAGCCGACGGGAATACCTCCGTTTTTAACGCAAATAAAGCCGCTATGGGAAACACCTGTTGCAACTAGGGCTGAGGACCCCTCGCATCCCACTAGCATAAGACAGGTGTTTTCATCCCAACCGCCAAAGGCGAGCGCGTTTTTGACCAACTCTTTGAAGATGGAGTTGGCTTTTCCCAGGGAACGAAATTGCAGCAAGAAACGGGTTTCTTCTGCATCGGACAATCGAACCATTGCCACCGGAACTTCGGCTTGGTTCATTTCGCGAATTGCATTGGACCCATCTGCGAAAGATTTGAATAGATAGCCACGAAAATCGCGGGCTGCAGGGAGAGAATGAATCTTGACTGTTGCTTCTGTAATGACTCCGATGGTGCCTTCTGAGCCCGCGATGAACTGGTTGAGATCTGGGCCGGTGGATGCATGGGGAATAGTCGAAAGTGTCTGCCAGGTGCCCGTTGGGCTCACGACCGTTGCGGCGACCAAAAATTCACTAGCGGTGCCATAACGGTTGGATTGTTGTCCCGCGCTGCGTGCTGCTATCCAACCACCTAAAGTCGAGAATTCAAAAGACTGGGGATAGTGCCCAAGAGTATACCCCTGGGCTTGTAAACTGGTTTCTAGTTGAGGGCCGTACGCTCCTGCTTGGACTCGGGCCGTCATGGAGGTAGAGTCAATGGCAAGTACTTGCCCCATTCGAGACAAATCGAGAGTCCAAACCCCTTTTAAATTGGGCCCTGCGAACGCTTCGACGCCGCCCACAACACTCGAACCCCCACCAAATGGAATAATGGCGAAGTCTTTGGCTAGTGCGAGTTGAACGAGCTGGGATACTTCGGCGGTCGATTCGGGGTAAAGAACGACATCGGGTGGTCCAGGGATAGTTCCCTGTCTAATGCGTATCAAATCGCGGTAGCTCTTACCTACAGAATGAAAAATCCGTTCATAGGAGTCGGTGCATACTCGCAGTTCGTCAAGAATCGAAATGAGTTCTTTTTTTAGAGCTTGAGTTACCCTCGATGGGGGCAATTGGATATCTTCCCACTTTTGAGAGGGGGTTTTCGCAAGTTCGGGAGCTCGAAGATTCTCTTGTACAAATTCCCAAAATAGAGCCTCGTGCTGGGCGTCGCCGAGGTCAAAGGTTTTGTCTTCCCAGCCCCAGCCATTCCATTTGAGATGGGTGCGCGCGTAATTCAACTTGTGCGTCCTTTCAGTTGAGATCTCAAGGTTCATGTACTGGCGA
>CAXGXL010000375.1:0-4554 GCA_964013555.1 uncultured bacterium | reverse complement strand
AGCGGCCCCACCTGCACATCCCCGAGGGCTACATACCAAATCCTATTCTGCTCAATCCTCTCCTCGAACAAGTCCCCCTCCATGGGCGAATCCTCAGTTTCCTGCGTCAAAGCGACCGGTTCACTCACACCAGCTTCTCCAAAATTTTCGTCCATCTCTTGCCCCTGAGTTGACGCCCAAGCGCCTCTCTCCACTACGATGATCTGACCGCATTGATTACAAACAACTTGAGTTCGTTCGGACTGGATCTCCAAATCGTCCAAATAAACCTCAGACTGGCAATGTTGACATGAAAACTTCATATTATCTCAATTTCGTACAACCCATTTTGTAGGTTAGTTAGAGTATTGGGAACAATCAAATCAACCCCTGACTCAAGAGGCAATACACGCCCCTGAATCACGACGAAGCGCCAAATAACCCTCCGACATCGCGAAATCCAAAATGTCCCGAGTTCGAATTTCTAGAGAAAGGTCGCAGACCGCATCGGTAACCTGCAGCGCGCGCTGCAATCCATCCTCAACTGAACGAGATGCCACCAAAGTGACTCTCGCTGCCGTCAATTCTACGGCGGCAAGATAGTCCTCCAATGCCCGGTCATCAATCATGCTTTCATACGCTTGCCGCGCGGGGGCATTAAGGCGCCGGAGCACGTCATCTGGCAATCGGTCGAATTTATCGGTCCATTGTTTGACTTCGCTAGGGTCTTTGCCTCTCGTTAAGTCTCGATTGTAAACCCGGCACAACCCCAAGAGCATAGAACGAAGTGCTTCTTTCCCAAAAATTCTGGGTAAAAACAGCTCCGGCCGCGCAAATGCCAGAGTTCGGCCCACTGCCAAACGCACATAATTTTGATCCCCACTCCGGAAAATTTCGTTCTTTTCTCCAACCACCAATGCTGGAGGTTGGGAGTTCAATAGATGCAATGGCTCGAGCGCTCCTTTCTTCCTACAGAGATCGACTCCGTGAATGTTGAGCATCTCCATCACGTGCCCCACCACTCCAACAAAGAACAAATCGCTCCCCATATCCATATAGTCTCGACGTCGAATACCTAACTTCCTCGCAGCCCTTGTTACAAAGTCTGGAGCAGACCTATAGAGTTCAGCGGCAAGATGGCCGATGGAATTTCCTAGTTCAGGATGCAATATCGAAGACCACTGCGCCTGGGTGAGTCCCTTAGCCGGCCAACTCGGCACGCCATTTTCCAGATGCCTCCGAATCGCTCCCTCATCCTCATCCTCAACCCCCATCAACTCAAGCGCGGCACAGCAAATATACACCGCATCGAAATCTCGCTCTGCATGGTAGAGTTTGCGAAGAGCCTTAATTGAAACCTCAAGCTTCGCTCCCTTTTGAATTAATTCATGATAAAGCTTTATCCCTTTATCGCGAGTATCCGCGTTCCTGGCATAAAGTTCAGCAAGAACAAACATGTCTTCCAAATTCGCGCCATCCAATTGCCTAACGACCTCATAAGCCATGATGGCATTTGCTGCGTCATTCAATACACTAGCGTACAAAGATGCCAAATTTCGCCACAACACAAGACGCACCTGCGAACTCAAGCCCTTTGCTCTGACTAGCATTAACCGATAATTTTCTTCCAACAACGTCCATTCATTCCGGCCCGCGAGAAGCCTCTCGATAGCCTCAAATGACTCAATATTGACTGGGTCGGCGTCTAAAGCAGCATTGTAACACTCAATAGCTTTCGATTCATCACCAACATAATTGACATAGAAGCCACCCAATTCACAATTGAGCTTCGATACCATCGAATAGTCTAAACATCGTTCAATAGCATGGTGCATAGCCGCAATCGCTTCTTCCACCCGATTCACAGATAAGTACCGTTGTGCCAGGGTCTCAAAAGTCTTGTGAGTTGAATCTTCTAGGCGAGAAGCACTCAAGTAAGCTGCAAGAGAGCCCTTAACATCCCCTAGTTTTTCAAAACGCAAGTCGCCAATATATTCATACAATCCGCAACGCTTTTCCAATTGGGTAACCTGGACGAAGCGCGACAAGTACTCTACCGCGTTTCCGTAATTTTCCTTCGCCAATTCCAGATCAGCTAGCGACTTTAGCGCAGGCCCGTAGTTCGAGTCGAAGTCCAATGCACAGCTATACGCAAGCATCGCTTCGTCGTTTTGATCGAGTTTTTCGAGCAAATCCCCTAAGAGCGCATACAACTCCGCTAGTTCACCCATCGTTAGGATGTCTTTATGTCCATCGAGAATCCGCTTAATTACGCCCTGCGCCTCTTCCCACCTCTCCAACGAAAGTAACGCCTGACTTAAAGACTCTAGGGTTATAAGGTTGTCGGGATCGACTCTCAAAGCGTTCTGAAAAAACTCTACTGCATTTTCAGCGTGCCCTAATTTGTCGTTAATGAGCCCAAGTCGATAGTTTTTCTGCGCGTAATCCGAAGAGCCTTCTCCAGCAACGAAGCTCTCCAAAACTCTACGATAGCAGACACCCGCTTCGGGCCAATTCTCGTTCCTAAAATAAATGTCGCCCAGCTCTCGGCATACATCCAGATGCCCAGGCTCAATTTCAAGAGCCCGCTCATAATAGACAATAGCTCTATCGTCATCTTCTCTGTGCTGGTGGTAAAAGCGCCCTGCTTCTATCCAACTGGCAATCTTTGTGTTGGGGTTAGCTGCTGTCGCGCCATGGGCCAAGAGATGACGTTCGTAGGAATCCCAATCTTCTTTCGCAAATGCAATATCCTTAAGAGTCCGAAGTGCTGGTCTGTATTCCGGTGATATGCCCAAGATACGGTGAAACACTTCTCGCGCCTGTGGCAAATCCAAAAGCATGTCTTTGAGGATAGTGCCAATCCGCATCAAGAGCGGGATTTGCGACAAGTCATCCTCCAAACACTCTATTTGGGCATGAAGAGTATCTAATGCCTTAAGCCAATTTCCGCTGCGCTCATATAATTTTGCAAGCGCATCAAGAACATCTACATTGTTAGAATCCAGTTCCCGTGCGGTCAGATATGCTTGTTCAGCCGTATCAATTCGAGACAATTCAACATAGTAAATATTACCTAGTTTCAAATAAATCAGGGATTGTTCGACGTTAGATTCCAGAGCTTGAAGGTGGTGTTGCAACATCAACACGAGTCGCTCCCAATCTTCCATTTCCCTTAAGAGTCGCTCCAAATGTCCAAAAATATCTCTATCGAGAGCATCTAATTGAAGCGCCCTTTCATAGCAAGCCGCCGCATCTAGCGGATTGTGCAGCTTTTCCTCGTGGATAACGGCCAGTGATTGCAATTTTTTGAGTTGTACCGCAGAAAGGGGAGACAGACTAAGACCCCGTTCCATGACATCGACTAATTCCGACCATCTCTCAGAGCGTCGGTACACCCTTTCCAACCCATCGAGAGCCTCTAGGTTACCCTCTATAAGCTCCAATACACTTGTGTACCACGCTGTCGCCGCCGAATAATCCCCTAAAACTGTCTCACACAGTTGGGCCACCTTAATTTGCAGAGCGACTTTCTCATCAGCATCTCGGCTCAACTCTATCCGCAAAGAAAGCACATCGCGCAATTCGGTATGAAGTCCGTCGGTCTCATATAAATCGGACAATGCACGCAAAGCTCGGAGGTCGGTGGGCTCAATTTCAACGATTCTATGGTAAACAGCTCTCGCCTCTTCGAAATCTTCGATTTCATCAGACCATATTCTCCCGAGCGTAAAAAGTATCTCTTTCTTTTCGGCCAGGTCCTCTACAAGAAGTAACTTCCTCTCCAATACAGTCAATTGCTTGTCATACCGCTCCTCCTGAGCCGCCAAACATGAGAGCATTTCCATCGCAGAAAGATTCCCATCATCTAGCGCCAAGACACTCTGGTACGCCTCCTCTGCTGCAGGAATATCCTTGAGTGTTTCCGCGTAAAGACGCCCGATCCTTAAAAGGGTTTCGGTCCTAATCGACTTGTCTTCAATTGCATCGCTTTCATCCTCAAAAACCGCAACTGCTTGGTCCGCGTTATCACTAATCAATGCAATTTTTTCCAGAATCCCTGCCGCCTCTTTGGAACCGGGGTCTTCCCGATAAACACGGCAAGCAGCGATAAATGCTAACTCTACTTCACCCAACTTCTCCGCTAAAATATCTCGTATTTCGACCAAAAGAGGATACCGCTCATCCTTTGAGACGAGGGCAACAAACTCCTCATTCAACTCTCGTAGATCCACCCATTGCTCATTATTCCGATACAAACCTCGCAGATTATTGAAGGCCTTCTGGTTGGATTCATCCAGTTCCAATACCGCCTCAAAGCAACTTTGCGCTTTTGCAGGGGCATCTAGATGCGAGAAATAGAGTTCCGCTAAAGTGCTATAACGTTGAATCTTGCCTTCCCGAGTGTCCTCGAAAACCAACAATTGCAATTGAGTCGCGCATACGTTCTCGAAATCTTCCATGCGGAAAAATAAGTTCCCTAGGCGTGATAAAACATCAACATCCGATGAATTGGAGTTCAAGAGGAATTCCGCTTCAGAACTTGCCTCTGCTAGGTTGCTCATCTTATCGAAA
>CAXGXL010000374.1:0-4583 GCA_964013555.1 uncultured bacterium | reverse complement strand
TTCCAGCAGCCGACTACAAACTCGCTCATACAGAGAAGACTCCAGGCGGCCGGGGCGTCTACTCATTTTGTATGTGCCCTGGGGGGGTTGTGGTAGCCACGCCAACGCTTCCCGGCGAATTATGCATCAACGGCATGAGTCACGCCGCCAGATCTGGTCGATTCGCTAATAGCGCATTGGTAGTTACCGTAACACCCAAAGACTACGGCAGCGATAAAGTCTTCGCTGGGGCTGCATTCCAACGTCGAATTGAGCAAAGGGCCTATAAAGCTGGGGGCGGAGATTTCGTAGCGCCAGCCTGCCGGGTCACCGACTTCATGAAAGGGAAATCATCTACGCCATTAGGTTCAACCTCCTACCGACGAGGCCTCGCCCAATGTGACCTCACCCAACTCTATCCCGCCCAAGTAACCGAAGCACTCCAAACAGCTCTAACCCCATTCGAAAAAAAAATGCGAGGTTATATTACTCACGAAGCGACACTAATCGGGGTAGAAACACGAACAGCCTCCCCGATACGAGTAGTTCGCGATGATAAATCACTCGAGGCACATGGAGCGAAGGGCCTTTACCCTTGTGGCGAGGGAATGGGCTACGGCGGAGGAATATCGAGCGCGGCTCTGGACGGCATTCGCTGTGCCGAGTCCATTTTACAACAAGTCGGAGCGCAAAAAGAGGATTTCTAAGTCAAAGCACAATCGGTTCAAATTCAATTTCAACGATCGTTAAGATCGCATCACCCTTAGGTCGTTTCACAATAACTTCATCATCGAGGCGTTTGCCTAAAAGAGCGCGCGCCATAGGTGACTCGACACTAATATACCCCTTGGAAGAGTCGGTTTCATCGGAGCCCACAATGCGATAAACGAATTCGCCTCCTGTTTCGTCTTCGACCTTTACCCAACTAGCAAAATAAACTTTTCCAATATTCGGCGGTGTCTCGGACACTACTGTAACGGTTTCAAGTCGCTTCCTGAGAAATCGTGCCCGGCGATGAATTTCGCGCAGGCGCTTCTTGCCATAAATATACTCGGCATTTTCAGAGCGATCTCCCTCAGCGGCAGCATCAGCTACCCCTTGAGTGACCCGGGGACGCTCAACATTCCAGAGTCGATGCAATTCATCTTGAAGCTTTTTTGCACCCTCGGCCGTAATATAATTCGAATAATGACTACTCATCGCAGCAGATTACTCCACCACCTCCAATAAGCAAGTCCTCAATCATAATATAATTAGAATGATGACTACTCTCAAAAGTAAATTATTCGTTCGCTTCCAATGAGCAAGTCCTCAATCATCATCGAAAAGATCGCTAGCACCTTCCATCCGTAAAAAGGACAAGCCTAATTTGGCTCGGAACTCCACCAACCGCAGGAAATATTTATGAGTTGTCCTAAAAAGAGAATGAACTGAATTATTTTAACCGCAATTGAGTTTCTAGAGTAAGTATTAACATGTGAGCGTACTTAGTACGGTTACATTTCAGTGCATGGTTAATTTGGGAAAAAGGTACGGCATTTGCCGTTCCCGGGGCCGAGTGGTGTCCTTGCTCGGCCCCGAAACCTTTTACCGCTATCCCTCCAAAATTCGACCAAACCACCAGTTATAAGGCATTTTGCGTTTGGTGTAGAACCCGCCATAAGCCAAGAACCGAGTATCCGAACCCCAAAATCAAAACAGGTACCCAAAAATCTTCCGGTACTCCAAAAAACGCTTGCCAATCTGCTCCGAATCGAGCCCCAATTGCGGCAACTTGTACTTGGGCAACAACGTTTTCTGGGCAGCTTTTTGGCTTAAAAATGCTTGCATCCTGGACTTGTCCTCCTCTCCGAGTTCACCCAAGTCAAAATGTTTGTAAATACCTTCAACAGTTTTTAGAGGTCCCTTAACAAACTCCTCAAAAGAAAGGGCCAAGTGATTTCGCGCTTGGTGCGTTTTCGACTCGCCAAAGAGCGACGTCATTATTAAAGAACTCTTCTCTAAAAATTGCACCTGGGGCTGAACGAACTCCTCTATCTTGATAGAGTTGTGTCGAAACGTAGGGATCGCAAGTCGCGCCACGAATGAAAGCCACGATTCCACCACATCTTTTGGTTCCCGATGAAGGGAGATTATTCGAGCATCAGGAAACTCGGAGAAAAGTGCTTGAAGATAAAGAGTATGAAATGGGGATTTCAAACGAAGACTCATTCCAGGGGGGTATTTCGCATTCAGTATCTGAAAGCAACGACGCAAGAAACGATAACTTCCCTGACGACCCGCGGGTGAAAAAATGGCAGCATGCAATTCCTCATTTCCATGCAGCAATGTAATCGGGTTCATCAACCCCATACTCCACATCAAAACTGTGTCTTCTTCAACCGTCGTAGGCGATGACATATGAAATGCAGCGATTTCCTCGCGATGGCCTGCCACAAAGAAGTTAGAGGCCCCAAAAGCCAGCTTGAGCTGCCAAATTCTCCGGTCCATCGACGCATTAGGCTTCGGAGACGGAACCGGACTTGTAAGTTCCCAATAGCGATATGCTCGGGCATTGGAATCAGAAGCCAAAAGTCGATGTAAAAGCGTACTCCCTGTTCGTGGTAGCCCAGCTATCACCAAAGGCGCCTTGATCTCAATCTCGACAATGGAAGGGTTGTCCAGAAGGTACTCATAAACACGAATTCGTCGCTCCAAATAAAACTTAAGTGCTTGATACACTATCAGGCGAGCTACCGCGTGCTGATTCCTCTCACGGATAGATTCACTTAAGGATTTTATAGTGGCTTCCCATAGGCAATGAATCTCATTCCCTTCGGACATCCAATCCTCTCCCTCTACTCGCAAAGCCAACGCTGTTCCGTTATCGAGCAGCCTACGAATTTTAGAATCCCCTATGCACAGTTGCCTAACACCAAAATTGCGCAGCCCGTCTAGCAAAGAGCAAAATCCACGAACAAAAGGACGCAGTGGGGGCGTAGGAAGATAACATAAACTCTTAGTATTCGTTTCTTCAACCATAGTTGACTTCCCTACGAAACGAGAGGCACGACTTTGCTCTAGTACCCACCACATGAATTCTCTAACGATGGAGGTCTTGCCAGGAGCGCTTTAGTCTTTTCTACTCATCCCCGCGAGAAAATCTTATCAGGGTCCACCATGTGTTTCAAAGAAGCTCACAAGTGCGTCTCATTTTGCATTACCGAAAAATAACGCAATGCTCTTGTTCGCTAGGGCTAATTCTTTGCTGGAATTGAATAACAAGTTCAAAATCAGCTCAGCACATGGCTTTCGACAAACCAGATTTTAACGAGAACTTACCTTTGAACACATAGAAATAATGCCCGATAGGTCGTAAAATATAGAAGAAATGAATCATTACTTTGAAGGGGGCAAATCTATGCTCTGCAGTATCAGCAAATTAGACGCGAAAGCTCTAGAGCGGATTCAAAATCTTGAATCCCAATTAGGTCAAACCCTAATTGCTCTATCAGTTCAGTCCCTTGAGCTTTCTAACCCAACACAAGACGCAATAAAACAAATGCAGCAGGTCGAACAAGAGTTAGGGGTTATCTTGTTAGCTGTGGAAAAATAAGTCAAAACGATAGGTTCGATTTTTGATGCCTCATGTTCAGGGTCTGTAAATAAGCACTCCCAAAAGGCCGCTGCTGAGCATCAAAAATGGGGGAGACGCGAAAAGACTCTTAAAGGTGAGTTCTTTTTATAAACCTTCGACAATCTAATCACTCCGAAAAAATGTCTTTGCATGTTCTACGATAACTTGCTTGAATCGTCTCCTGCATAGGATGAATACCATCTCGAACCACCCATTTTCCTCCAACCATAACATCTCTCAAAGCGCGACTCTCTCCACTAAACACAAGCGCATCCAACAAAGACGAATCATCCTCACCAGTCAGGCTCGGATCCGATAGATCGTAACTAACACAATCTGCGTAAAGCCCTAGAGCCAAATCCCCCATCGAGAGGTTCAACGCATGAGCGCCCCCACGGGTTGCAGCTCGGAAAACCGAATCTGCCGACGAATCTCCCTCGTTTAGGGTAAGTGCATTTCGTGTTTGGCTTCTAAGACGTTCGTGCATCTCGAGTAACCGAGCTTCATGCAACACGGATGTAAGGGTGTGATCATCCGTGCCTAAAGAAAAGCGAACCCCAGCCCGATAAAGAGCAGAGGCATCAATAAGTCCATCCCCTAGATCAGCCTCCGTACTCGGGCAGACACAAACGGTTGCCTTCAAACGGGCTATGGCCTCAGCCTCCCCAGGCTCAAGATGGGTAGCATGAACGAGCGTCGTCATTCCGTCTAACACTCCTGCTTCAGCAAGCATTTCCACCGGTGCTTTTCCATAGGCTTTTTTGGAGTTTTCAACTTCCTTTTGCTGTTCGCTAACGTGAATATGAAAAGGCAAATCAGAAAAAGTCGTCTTTAGAACGACGAGATCTTCACGGGACATAGCTCTTACACTGTGACCAGCCACGCCTAAACGAACCCTCGAATCGTCTAAATCAGCGATCGAAGTTTGAAGCTCTTCAATACCCTGCATCGCCCCCTCCACCGATTCATCGCAGAAGCGTCTTTGATG
>CAXGXL010000373.1:0-4590 GCA_964013555.1 uncultured bacterium | reverse complement strand
GCAGAGTAAATAAGCTTGATTGAAACTCTCAATTCCCTACGTGGTTTTTTCCTTTAAGGTAGTCTATCCTTTATCTTCATAGACGGCGGCATTTTTCGGCACTTAAAGGTCCGTTGAGGCCACCGGGGCAAAAAACGAAATGCCTCGGACGTCTTCATTGACGGTTAATGGGTGCTGCAATGGTGGGAAGGCACGTTGCTCACAATCTATCCGCTCACAGAGTCTGCATGTAATTCCGACGGGAATGCCGCTATCGGGAGTTTCCAGATTAAGGCCATCGGCATAAACAAGTTCTCGCGCATGGTTGATTTCGCACCCCAATTCGATGGCTTGCATTGGCTGACTAAGCCGATATCCGCCTGTTTCTTGCCTTAAGGTGCGGGCAATCGAAACATAGTTACTGCCATTGGGGTATTGCGAGAGTTGTACTCGGATACTGCCTGGCGTTAAGAAGGCAGCATGAACATTCCAGCGGGGGCATGCTGCACTAAATCTTGCGAATCGAATCCCAGAGGCAGAAAAGCGTTTGGAGATATTTCCTGCGATGTCCACGCGAACCAAGTGAAAGGGAATGCCTTCATTTCCCGGACGCCTTAGGCTTGTGAGGCGATGGCAGATCTGTTCAAAGCTGCATCGGAATCGGTGTCCAAGCAATTCTATATCGTACCGCTCTGCACGGGCTGCGTCGATAATTTGTTCGTAAGGCATCAGCATTGCGCTTGCAAAATAATTGGCTAGTGCGACCCGTGCGAGTTTTCGCGAACCCGAAGTGGTTAGAGAATGGTCCTTACTTATTTTTTCTATTGTCTCAGATTGAGTCACAAGTCCGACTTGATGAGCGAGCTGGAAGTTTCGGCTACCACGTCGAAGAAGTTCGGAAAGGTGTAAAATACGTTTGTCCTTGTCGTAGCGTCTTGTGGCCCCTCGCATCGAGTTGACTTTTTGGATCCGAACTCGAATACCGTGATGAGCTTCAAGGTATCTAACAAGTCCCTGGAAAAGGTCTTCCCCGTCGAGGTTGGCTTCTCGCCTGATTTTCTCAGAGCCTTGTTCCAGTTCATGAAAGTAATTTGTGTGGTCTTGAATCAGGTCACTGACTTCCTCGGTTGGAAGTTGCCCAGAATCGAGTGTCTTTAGGGCGTCGCTATCTAAATGACTCGCTAGAGATTCCGCGGATTCTCTAGCGCTACGGTAGGCGTTGTAGAGTCCAAGTACCGCTCGAGCCCCGGCCGAATTAGCACTGGCTAATTCGCGTACATCGGCCCCAGAAAGCTCGTAAGTATCGAAAATAGGGTCTCCAAAGGCTTCCAACAAGTCAGATACCACTCTGGCGGATTCATCGGTCGCAAAACTCTGTAGATCTACTTGAAATACCTGCGCTATTTTTATGAGGAGCTGCGCACTTAAAGGTCGTCGGTTGTTTTCGATAAGATTGATATAACTTGCTGATATATTAAGGCGCTCGGCGAGTTGCGCCTGGGTCCATCCCTCTCGTCTTCGTAAATTTCGAATCTTGCTACCGAGTCGCAATGATTCAGCCATGGCCCACCTCTTTTGTAATGATGTGACAATATTACAATACAACATTTACAGAAGTCAAACTTCCTAACATGCTGATAAGATAGAGATTTCTTGACTAGTGGTCCAATGCTTGTAAATTTAAGATTAAGCGTTGTTGAAGACGCGTTACTTTTGAGTGTCATCTGGGAGGAATTCAAGCATGAGCAGTGTCAAGTCTATGACCGATCCGAAGTCTGGATTTCCGTTGGGAGTCGAAATTATTGGTCCAATGAATTCGGGCTATCGCTCGATTTTAACGACCGATGCGCTGGCATTTGTTGCCCACCTAGCGAGGGTCTATACGCTTCGGGTAGAGAGTCTGCTTGATGCACGGCGTCAGGAGCAGATGCGTTACGATTCGGGGGCTAGGCCTGGTTTTCTCCCGGAAACGAAGCGTCTGCGTGACCGAGAGTGGCGGGTTGCGCAACTTCCCGATGACTTGGTCGATCGACGGGTTGAGATTACTGGCCCTGTTGAGCGCAAGATGATTGTCAATGCGCTTAATTCTGGTGCGAATTGTTTCATGGCGGATTTCGAAGATTCTAGCGCTCCTACCTGGTGCAATATGATTGAAGGTCAAGTCAATCTTGCGGACGCAATCCGTCGTCAAATCGATTTTGTAGATGAATCTCGTGGAAAAGAATATAAGTTGAACAAGGACATAGCGACTTTATTGGTTCGGCCTCGCGGGTGGCACTTGTGGGAAAAACACTTATTGGTGGACGGCAAGCCGGTTCCTGCTGGGATTGTCGATTTTGGATTGTATTTCTATCATAATGCATTCACCTTGCTCCAAAATGGGACCGGGCCGTACTTTTATTTGCCAAAGCTGGAAAGTTATCTCGAAGCACGATTGTGGAATGATATTTTCTTGGCCAGCCAGAAGTACATCGGCATTCCAAAGGGGACTATCAAAGCAACGGTCTTGATTGAGACGCTTCCCGCTGCATTTCAAATGGACGAAATTCTCTTTGAGTTGCGTGACCACAGCGCCGGGCTTAATTGCGGTCGTTGGGACTATATTTTCTCTTATATTAAAGTGTTTAGAAATCAGAGCGATTTTATTCTTCCGGACCGAGCGGAAATAGGGATGACTCAGGCCAATATGAAGGCTTACACCCAGCTCTGCATTAAAACGTGCCATCGGCGCGGAGTTCATGCCATGGGGGGAATGGCTGCACAGATACCTATCAAGGGCGATCCTGGGGCGAATGATTCTGCCCTCAAGAGAGTTCGTGACGATAAAACCCGAGAAGTTGTGGATGGCCACGACGGTACCTGGGTGGCTCATCCTGCTCTTGTTTTGCTGGCGAAAGAAATTTTTGATGCGCATATGCAAGGGCCCAACCAGATTGAGCGTCAGCGCGATGATATTGTCGCCAACGAGGAGGCGCTTTTGAGCCTTCCAGTCGGTGGTCGAACTGAACGTGGATTAAGAGAGAATATTAACGTTGGAGTTCGTTATTTAGAAGCCTGGCTACGAGGTCAGGGATGTGTACCACTTTACAATTTGATGGAGGATGCGGCTACGGCTGAAATATCCCGCACGCAATTGTGGCAGTGGATTCACCACGGAGCTAGATTGCAAGATGGTCGTGTTGTGAGTTTGGAACTTTTTTCTCGAATCCTAGATGAAGAGATGGAGAAAATTGTTGAACTAGTGGGGCCTGAGGCATTTGCGCTCGGTAAGTTTGCCGAGGCGCGAGAGCTTTTCGAGAAATTATCAACATCTGAAGTATGTGAAGATTTTTTAACCTTACCAGCGTACGAGCAATTGCTCACCACGCAGCATTAGGAGAATTTGAAAATGGTAACTAATCATGATGAGTCCTATATGGCGAATCGGTGGAACGAAATAACACGTTCTTATTCCGAAGTAGATGTTCAGCGGTTGCGCGGCTCGGTAACGGTAGAGCACACGTTAGCTAAGCGTGGTGCAAAAAAATTGTGGAAGTTGATTAACGAGGAAGACTACGTCAATGCGCTAGGGGCGTTGACTGGAAATCAGGCAATGCAGCAAGTGCGTGCTGGCTTAAAGGCGATTTATTGTTCTGGATGGCAGTGTGCCGCGGATGCCAACCTTTCCGGAAACATGTATCCCGACCAGAGTTTGTACCCTGCAAATAGCGTTCCTATGTTGGTAAAGAGAATCAATGCTGCTCTTCAACGCGCGGACCAAGTGGAATATTCCGAAGGTGAGGTTAGTAGGGACTGGTTTGCGCCTATTGTCGCCGATGCTGAAGCGGGCTTTGGTGGCCCACTTAATGCCTACGAATTAATGAAGGGAATGATTGAGGCTGGAGCTGCGGGGGTGCATTTTGAAGATCAGCTTTCCTCTGAGAAGAAATGCGGTCACTTGGGTGGGAAGGTGTTGGTTCCAACCCAGCAATTCGAAAAGACACTTATAGCAGCCCGGCTGGCATCCGATGTTCTGGATGTGCCTACAGTCTTGATAGCCCGAACCGACGCGGAAAGTGCGAAATTACTGACCAGCGATATTGATGAACGCGATCATCGTTTTTTAACTGGGGAGCGAACTGCGGAAGGCTTTTTTCGACTCAAGGATAATATTGAATGTGCGGTCGCTCGAGGTCTAGCATATGCTCAATATGCTGATTTAATATGGTGTGAAACGTCCACTCCTGACTTGAAGCAGGCCCAAGCATTTGCTGAAGGAATACGTGCTAAATTTCCGAACAAGATGCTTGCTTACAATTGCTCGCCATCTTTTAATTGGAAGAAAAACCTAGATGATGCCACGATAGCTAAGTTTCAACGCGAATTAGGAGCTATGGGCTTTAAGTTTCAATTTGTCACATTGGCGGGTTTTCATTCTCTAAATATGGGTATGTTCGATTTGGCCCGAGAGTATCGGTCTGATGGAATGACGGCGTATTCTAAGCTTCAAGAGCGAGAGTTTGAAGCGGAGTCTTGCGGTTACACTGCAACCCGACATCAAAGAGAAGTCGGCACTGGTTATTTTGATGAAGTTTCGAAGGTTATTACCGCCGGTAAAGGCTCTACACTGGC
>CAXGXL010000372.1:0-4601 GCA_964013555.1 uncultured bacterium | reverse complement strand
GCCCATGAACTAGGGTGCCACGAGAGTGCCCTGCCCCCGGATGCACCACCAACCCCGCTGGTTTATTGACGACCACCACATCCTCGTCCTCAAAAAGAATATCGAGTGGCATCGGCTCGGCAGTCAACTCTAGAGGCTCAGGAACTGGCAACGTTATTCGAATTTCTTGCCCAAGCTGTAATTTATAAGAACAAGGTACCGCTTGCCCGTCTACTAAAACCCCACCGCTCTCAATTAATTTTTTCAAACGAGAGCGACTCATCCCCTGCAAGAGCTCCCAAGCTTCGAAATTCTTGGAACTAACCTCACTCAAGGAAGCCAGTCCTCGATCTAGCCTGGTGCCCGCCTGCTCAAGAGAGACGTTCCAGAAAATGACGTGGGGAGTGTCCACCAAACTCTACCAAATCTTGGATTTAATGTGCCCTTTTGAGCACAAAATCACATCTACCAAAGCGCGGTCAAAAAAATTAGTTGCCATATACAAACTCGGCTCGACCCGACTCCGGTACAACTCACGTCCTTCCTCAAACTCGTCTGCCAACGATTCAAAAAAAGTATCGGCCTCTATAGACTCTATAATCCGCTCCTCATTGTAGAGCGATATATCAGACGCTATTGCACGCGCTAGTCGAAGGGCTTTGTCTGGAGCTGTAATTTGAGCCATGGGAGACAATAAACACAGCAAGCTAAAGCCGGTCAAGCACCTAGCCACCGACCATGTCAATCTGCAATGTCAATCTCTGTATCATCAACCTCATGCACAATCTGACCAGTTTCGGAGACAAGCCAAATATCTAATTGAGGGTCGTCGTCGAGATTCGCCAAACCGACACCCAAAAAGCGGTCCGAAGAAACATAAGGTAGGTAATTCGTCGGTAGTGGACAATATACCGACTCTTGCCCCTTGGTGGCCGGAAGCACATCATTGGGACTTAAGTAGATACAATACTCCCCATATAAGGGTTTATATGGAATTTCATCGAGAGTTCCAAAGCGCCCGTTTTCTTTATGAAAAATGCGCTGGGCCCTCAATACCGCCCCCATTTCATCAGGCGCACTTCCTTGAATCAAGCTTGTCATTTCTTGAGTCTTGAGGCTGATCCAATGATGAAGCAACATACTTTCAGCCACAAAACCCAAGATCCCAATAAAAATGGCAGCTATCGCCTTGCGATAGCCACTGTAGAATCGAACCTGAGGCGACAAGCCTGCAAGAACGTATATTCCAATGCCAACCCCGACTAAGCTAAACGGAAAACAAACCAAACCAACAACCGAAGCCCAAAGCGCAGTAGCACCCCGGTTCTTTACGACTCCCGCTGCCCGAAACGCACGAGTTCGAGCCCTATCAGCGGCCCAATTGTTGGGGCGAGTTCCCGTATCCAAGAGATCTGGAAAAACATGCTCGCGACCACACACACAATTACTGAGCTGCTTTCTTTTTGCTTCACCGGGGCTGATATCTACCTGGTGGCCGCATTCTAGGCAGGTCAATCGCATCAGGCGATTTACCCCTTATTGGGGTGGGACTTGTATAGCTCCATATAACTGGCGGAGACTTCTTGTGGGCTCAGCTGGAGAGCTTGGGCAAACTGTCGAATAAACCCTTGTACGTAGACCTTAGGGGGAAGAACATTAAGGTCATTTTGCTCTATCGCATTGAGATAGCGCTTATTGATCTTAGTAATTTCGGCTATATCATCGATAGAGGCCCCCGAACTTTGCCTCAACCTCATCAAAGTACTTCCATCAAAGCCTTCAGTACCGCGAATCTGCTCCAAGAGCTCCAAGTCGGGCCTATAAGTTCGAGCCTTCGAGTCAATAGACTTAAATGCCTGAAATCGTTTGGAAATACGGTCCACCGCTGAAACGCTTGCCCCCAACTTATTGGGCTTTTTCTCTGAGCTACGTATGGCAATGGGAGCAGTCCCCTTTTCCCCTAACGGCGTTTTTTGTTCTTGAACACCGACTCCCGAAACCGCCGCCATTTCTTCAGGGGGCACAGGCTCCTTAAGAACCGTATTAGACAGGGGCACAGGCTCCTTAAGAACCTTGTTAGACCGAGGTGCAGGCTCCTCATCTCGAATATCCGGTGCTAACGCCCGAAGTCCATAAGACTTCGCTACCGCATCCGCTGCCGCTTTAGCTCGAATCCCAATTTCAGATTTCGAATCCGCACAAGAAAGAGGCTCCCGCATTGAAACCGACGCCGCCCCACGGACACTCCGCGGAGTACTGGCACCGCCTTCACCAACATCCACCCGCCGAGTTGCACCTTGCAATCCTGCCGCCATCATGTTCGCAGTGGCATTGCGAGCCTTGCCACCAACATAGCGATCATACTCAGCCCGCTTCTCGCGATTAGTCAGAACCTCATACGCCATTTGAAGCTCAGCTTTTTGACCCGCGAAGTCAACATCATCCTCAATGGTATACAATACCAATTCAGCATTCTCGACCTCGCTCATGAGCCGCTTGTATGAAGACTCCAGAGCCTCGACTGAAGCCGTCGGCTCCAACTCCAAAACATCGTAGAGGGAACGAGAACCAACCGAAAATACCATAACTTAGTTCATCCCCACCGACTTAGCGACATTCTTAATACTCAAGCTCGCTTCGCTATGCGGATGCTCCAAAACCACTGGCTTCTTTTTCCGAACAGACTGCCAAACAGAATCATCGTAAGGAATCGACCCCAAAAACTCCATAGGAACTCCGAAGTATTTTTTGCATGCAGCACTAATGGACGCTCCCAATTGATGCTCTTCTGGGCACCTTACTTGATTCACAACCAGTTTTAGCGGAAAAGCGCTCATCTCTTTACGCAGAATGTCTCCTGCATCAGGGTCCTTCTCCCCCACGAAAGTCACCAAATCAGCAGGTGTCTTAAGCCCTCGTCCTCCTTCTTCTCTCATTACTTCGTCGATGAGCGATTTGGTATTGCCCCCCAACTTAACTGTCTTCAAGCGCCTGTAATAGGCAGCCTTAATGAAGCGATAGGTATTCTCGATAGAAGTCGGTTCCGGAACGACCGTTAGAATTCCATGATCCGCTATCAGAAAAAAATCGAGTGTATTGAAACCGGTCCCGCCACCTAAATCCACAATAACGTAATCGACATCCAAACGGGCGATCTCGCGAAGCAATCGAAGTTTCTGGGTGTATTTGGGGTTCGCTGCCCCGAGAACATCCAGTGCGCCACTAATTAATCCCAGCCCAGGAATTCCAGTATCCGACACAACATCTTCCAACAGCTTTACCTTTCGGTTAACAAAGTCGGATAAAGTTACCTCCGGTGGACGAATTCCAATACAAGTGTGGAGATTCGAGCCTCCAAAATCGGCATCAACCAATACGGCACTTCTACCATTGGTTGCCAAATGTACCCCCAAATTCGCTGCGATAAGGGATTTCCCAATCCCGCCTTTTCCGCCACCAATCGCGATAATACTCTGGCCCTGGCCGCCAGTTGCGCCTAGTTGCGTACTAAGCTGTGTATCAGTCTGGGAAAACACGTTAACCACATCCTAACCGAGAGGCCTCTTCTCCGCAAATCCTAAAGTAAATATAATGAGGTACCAGCCCTTGACCAATCTCCAAACGAGCTTCAAGCCAAATCATTTGTATCTCTTCATTTTTCCGCGCTCTCAAAATCCATTTCCTCTAAATAATCAGCAATGAGCGGATAAACCTCTTGCGGCGCATACCTACCGATTAACAGGTCTATGTGGCCGTAATCAACTTTATCCCCATAGCGCTTTCCCAACTCTCGAAATCGAATATCTCGAGACTTGAGACGGCTAACACCCTCGCGTATGGAATCAGGCACTGCAACCCGGTCATTCACGCCCGCAATAACAAACACGGGTACATCGATTTTATCAAGCCTAGCCTCGTAGGAATAGGCACTACTTTCGTCGGAATTATCACAAAAATGTCGATAGAGTTCCGCTACCAAATTCAAAGGGATATCGTCTGTGGCATCATGAATGACCTTAAGGCCTATACTTGAATCAGCATTATCCGCACTCACTAACGTTCCTTCAAGCATCTTGTTCGCAAGAGGACCCAAGTAACCAGCAGCCCCTGCCAATGCCTTAAGGGGAACCTTTCTGGGGCGTCCCTCCGTTGCTAATTTCGCTCCCAATTGCAGGAGGTTCTTTTCCCTAAAAGCGAGGGGCAAAGCCCCAATCACCGGTGAACCAATGGCGCAAATGGAAGTTAACCGCCCAGGAAGACTAGTTGCGTAAGCGTATAGAACCATTCCCCCCATACTATGTCCAACTGCGTGAACCTTCGGGACCTTGGCCAATTGGCAGACTCTTTCAACGAGCGCTGGCACATCCGTATTCGCGTAGTCATTAAATCCCCAATCGCAGCTAGCAATGGAGCGCCCAGAGGGAAACCGACTCAATCCCGCCCCTCTGAGTTCAGCTGCATAGACATCGAAGCCACGATTAGCGATGGCTAATGCCAGAGAATGCCGTCGAGTCATATGCAAGTTTAACCGATTAGCGCCTAAGCCGTGAAAAAGCATAACCGGTAAAAGACGCCGCGGCCCTCTGCCTTTCCAGATATGCAAAGCGAGCTTCCAGCCATCC
>CAXGXL010000371.1:0-4625 GCA_964013555.1 uncultured bacterium | reverse complement strand
GCAAGCTCTATGACCAATCCAAGTTTTGCCCTCGGCATTGATTTAGGCACCACTCATTGTGCTTTAGCCAGCGTTGGCCTAAGCACTGGCGACAACAACTCCCCTCGCCCCCTGGCCATTCCCCAAACCGTCGCCCCCGGCGAAACCATGGCCCGCCCACTTTTACCCTCCTTTCTCTTTGCGCCCACAAGTGCAGAGCATACTCCTGGAGCTTTTACCCTGCCTTGGGCCAATGAGCCCCAAGAGGTCGCCGGTATTTACGCACGTAAGCAAGGAGCCACTTCTCCCGGGCGAGTTATTTCATCCGCCAAAAGTTGGCTTTCTTATCAGGGAATCGACCGCCGGAGCCCAGTGTTGCCATGGGAGTCTCCTGAAGGCACCCCAAAAATGTCCCCCCTCCAAGCATCAGCCCATTATCTAGCCCATCTCCGCTCCGCATGGGATTCGGCCAACCCTGATGCGCCCTTAAAAGACCAAAATGTCGTGCTCACCGTTCCCGCCTCTTTTGACGCCGCGGCCCGAGAACTCACAGTCGAAGCTGCAAACTCCCTGGGGTATTCAGACAACCTCCGACTTTTAGAAGAGCCGCAAGCGGCTCTCTACTCTTGGCTGGCAGACCGTGGAGACCAATGGCGGGACGACCTCACGGTCGGCGACACCATTCTCGTTTGCGACATAGGCGGCGGAACCACCGACTTCTCCCTCATCGCCGTGCGCGAAAGAGACGGTATCCTCCAATTGGAGCGCGTCGCCGTTGGAGACCACATTCTCTTAGGGGGCGACAATATGGATCTTGCCCTAGCATACAGAATCTCAGCCAAGCTCGAACAAGAAGGGAAATCATTAAGTGATTGGCAAATGCGCGGACTCGTCCACGGTTGCCGGGCGGGCAAAGAAGCGCTCCTGGCTGACTCGAGTCTGCTCACTTATCCTTTGGCCATCGCTAACCGAGGTAGCCGAATGCTCGGGGGAACCCTGCGCGCCGAGCTAACTCGTGAAGAATTAGAAGCCACCCTACTTGAGGGATTTTTCCCCGCCGTCGCTTCCGACGTCCGCCCCGAGGCCCCTCGCCGAGCTGGGTTAACCACCCTGGGCCTGCCCTATGCCAGTGATGCAGCGGTGACCCGCCACTTGGCGGCGTTCTTGGGGCGCGCCCAATCCGATACCTCCATGACTCACCCAACCGCAGTGCTATTCAATGGAGGCGTGACTCACTCTGCGATTATCCGCGAACGCATTATGGACGTGCTCAGCTCCTGGGCCAAAGATGGGGGAGCGTGTGAGCCAAAAATCCTCGAGGGTGGAGATCCTGATCTAGCCGTCAGCCGAGGCGCCGCTTTTTACGCCCAATCCCAGCACCAAGGCGGCCTGCGGATACGCGGTGGCACTGCTCGTTCTTATTACCTAGGAGTAGAACGCAATCAAATGGCCGTTCCGGGAGTCCCCCCGGCTTTAGATGCCTTGTGCATCGCTCCCTTTGGTATGGAGGAAGGAAGCGAAGTTCACTTAGAAGAGACCTTTGGC
The DNA here is from genome assembly GCA_964013555.1 of uncultured bacterium. GTDB lineage: Bacteria > Myxococcota > XYA12-FULL-58-9 > XYA12-FULL-58-9 > JABJBS01 > CAXGXL01. The sequence goes on along the minus strand of CAXGXL010000371.1, from coordinate 3,101 downwards.
CTTTTCGTTGGAGAACCGGTGTCCTTTCGCTTCTTCGGGGCCTCAGACCGCCAAGAAGATAAAGTAGGGACCGTAGTTCGTCCGGCCCAGCTAACGGAAGTGGACCCCATTGAAACGACACTCCATGGGGACGATACCGACGTTATTCACGTTCGCTTGCATGCTCGCGTAAGTGAAGTCGGCACCTTGGAGCTTTTTGCGGTGGACATCAATTCGGACCGGCGCTGGAAACTGAGCTTCGATCTTCGCACAAACGAATAAAGCCCCTGACTACCGAGTTACTCAATTATGACCCCTCCTCAATTTATCATTGGCATCGATCTAGGAACCACCCATTGCGCTCTGGCCGCGAGCCCTACCACGAGTGCCTCGGTCCAACTCTACGACCTGCCCCAATCCGTAGGCCAAGGCGAGGTGGCCGCAAAGTCACTTCTTCCATCGCTTATCTACCTCCCCATTGACGGAGAACTACCCGAAGGCTCCACCACCCTTCCCTGGGGCAACGCGCCCCACGTGGTAGGACAATGGGCCGGCCGACTGGGGTCTAAAGTGCCTCAGCGATTGGTGGCCTCGGCCAAAAGTTGGATCTGCCACGGGGGAATCAACCGCCGCGCACCAATCTTACCCTGGAACACTCCCGACACCGAGCCCCAGATATCCCCCTACCAAGCTAGTGTCACCTTCCTCGAACATCTACGATGCACCTGGGACTCTGCCCACCCCAATGCCCCTTTAGTTGACCAAGATGTTACGGTCACGGTCCCTGCATCCTTCGACGAAGCTGCCCGAGAACTCACCTTAGATGCAGCTCGTGAAGCGGGTTACGGGCAAAAGGTTCGCTTAATTGAAGAACCACAGGCGGCCTTTTACGATTTTCTGGGTTCGCACTCAGACCACATCGCCGATACTCTCCACGAATCGAGCCTGGTACTGGTAGTGGATGTTGGTGGCGGCACCACCGATTTGACTCTCTTGAAAGTAGTGGAGGACGACGGCAAAAACCCCGAAATCGAACGCATAGCCGTTGGAGGGCATCTCCTTCTAGGGGGCGACAATATGGATGCCGCCTTAGCCCACCATGTGTTGCAAAAAGCGTCTTATTCTGATTCGCTCGACCCAAGCGAATGGTCAGCGTTAGTCCACTCCACCCGACTCGCAAAAGAAAAACTGCTCGGGCCCAATGCCCCCGAAGAAGTCATCGTTTCTCTGCAAAAACGGGGCTCTCGATTAATAGGCGGTACCCGCAGTATCCCCCTTACTCGAAGCGAGGTACACGAACTCTTAGTCGACGGTTTTCTTCCCAAAACAGCTCCTCACGACCTCCCAGAGCGCAGCACTCGCGCAGGGCTAACCACCTTGGGTTTGCCCTACGCCACCGATCCGGCTCTTCCCCGCCACATCGCGGCCTTTTTGCGGCGGCATGTTCAAGGGGCACGAGAAGCTGGTGCAACCATTCAAGGGGGCCTCCCCAAACCCGATCGGGTCCTCTTAAACGGAGGAGTCTTTCATGCTCCCGCTCTCGTCGACCGACTCGCCGAGGTCTTCGCTCATTGGTTTGGCGGCTCCCCTATTCCCTTTTTGAAACAGACCTCGCTATCAACCGCTGTTGCTTGTGGCGCAGTTCGCTACGGCTTAGCGAAACGGGGCGTCGGCCAACTCATCAAAGGTGGAACCGCTCGAGCTTATTATATTGGCGTACAGGCACAAGATGAAACGCTACGGGCCTTTTGTGTGGCTCCTCGCGGGATGCAGGACAACACCAGCATCGACGTCTCCGATCGCGTGTTGCGAGTCGTATTGAACCGCTCAGTGACCTTTCCGCTTTACGTCTACACAGGAGACCGCTCAGATCCAGTAGGTACTGTCATCACCGTGGACGAAGAATTAGAACCCATGGCTCCGCTCCAAACCGTACTACGAGACAAAAAGGCGGAACTCCACCACGAGAACCCCACCCTTCCGGTCACCTTAGGAGCCTCCTTAGACGAAAACGGTGCCCTCCAACTCAACCTAAAAACCATGGAGCTACCACCGCGCCGATGGAGACTTCAATTTGCTGCTCAGTGCGAGCAACCCAAAAAGACGACGAAAACCCTCAATCCCCCCGCTCGCTTGCCAGACAACTTTTCCAACGCACGGCGTCTCCTTACGGATTTATTCGGTAAGCCTGTGGAGCCAGCCAAAGTAAAGGCGGTCCGTCGAGACCTCGAAGATATTGTCGGTCCCAGGGGACAATGGTCCGCTCCCACCTGCCGAGCCATTTTTGATGAGTGCCTCAAGCACCAAAATGTTCGCCATGAAAGCCCCGAACATGAAATTCAGTGGCTGCGACTCGCGGGATGGGGTTTGCGGCCAGGCTTAGGACACGCGGGAGACGCCGGCCGGGTGGCTACCCTATGGGGTTTGTTTTCGCAAGGTGTGGTTCACCCCTCCAAAGCCAATTGGGCCCAGTGGTGGATTTTATGGCGTCGAATAGGACCAGGTCTCAATATCAAACAAACCACCGAACTCTACGAACATACGCATCCCTGGCTTCTACCAGAAACGAGTCCCAAAAAGGGACCCCGTATTTCGGGGCAAAGCGAAATGATGCAGATGCTCGCCGCCCTTGAAAAACTCGCACCTCCAAAAAAGGTATCCATCGGCGAGGCTTTCTTAAGGCACCCAAAGAAATTCGGCACTTGGCTACCCCTCGGCCGCTTGGGAAGCCGGGCGCCGCTTCATGGCGATGAAACAACTGTTGTAGACCAAAACGTTGCCGCCCGTTGGCTGGAGACCATTCTCGCTCTGGACTGGAAAAAATCCGAAGGTGCTCCGTTTGCCGCAACGCTCTTGGGGCGAATGACAGGCGATACCAACCGGGACCTCGGGAGCGACCTGCGCAATCAGTTAGCCAGGCGCCTGCAAGAGAGCAAAGCAGCCCCCAGCTGGCAGCAAATGGTGCTGGAGCCCACCAATCTATCGGACCGCGATGCTACACGCATGTTAGGGGAGGCGCTTCCGGTGGGATTGCGATTAGACGAATAACTCCGCTGGGCTCAAACATGCCCGTTCACCACGCGAAATAAGGTCCTTTATCACCATGATGAGGACCCTTGATA
>CAXGXL010000370.1:0-4630 GCA_964013555.1 uncultured bacterium | reverse complement strand
TTTTACCAACACCATTAGTGTTTGAGTTGCGTAAATCGTCGTTTCTAGAAAAGGGAGGTTTCAAAATGGGAAAAATTCTCAACACCAAAGTCTGGCTCTTAATAATTGCTTTGATGCACTCTATTATGGGTGTCATTGTAAACTACCAGCAAGCGGGAAGCCCAGAGACGCTCGCGGTTTATATCTTTTTTGGCATTGTTTCAATTTACTTATTTTACGCTGCCCTTATGACGAAGGGTAAAGAACAGGCTAGGCTTGCTGTGGTTTTGTGCGCCCCTGTCTTGGGCTGGTTTATTGTGTCGGCGTTAATGGGGCTGGAGATGAATGGAGTTCCAGTCGCAAAAATGCCCGAGGCTGTTATGCCCATCTTTCTTTGGACGATGCCGACTTTATGCGGACTCAAAAATTGGAATGCACAATAGCTTAGCCTCTCTTGTATCTGACACTCTTCGTTGATTGCACTTTTAGATGGTATTGGTGAGCGCCTTTTTCGGCCTGGATTACTTTCTTGGCTGAGCGCCCCTTCGGCGAGCTAAATTCTAGAATCCTTCGAAGAATCCCACCCTTGCAGCCATTTTGTTAGTGATTCAGACCCAAAGTTAAAGAAAAAACAAAAAAACACGCCTTTTTTGTGCCCCCGCGCATCTAAGAAATACCGGGTCTGATGTGCATCGTAGTGGATGCATGAACGCGAAACATTATTGGGTCCTAGCTGCTTAACGCGCTTGGTGGCTAGGGGAAGGAAGACACAAATGAATTGGTCCTTCGGAAGGTTTCAAAACAACCCATTCGTAGATGCTGTGCTGAGGTGGTTGCAAGGTTTAGGGTGCATAGGCGTGGTAGCCGGGCTCTTAGGGGGGTGTTCGCCAGCGACTGATAGCTCCAAAAAGGATACGACGCAGTCCACACCAACTCCGCAATTGAGCCGCCGGCTAACTCCTACTCAGTACAATAATACGGTTTATGATTTATTGTACCTCGATGAGCTTGAAATGGAGCTCGAAGAAGAAGAGGAGGAAGAAGGAGAATCCGCTCTATGGCCTTGGCGACTTCCGGGGGACATTGCTTTGCATGGGTTTGAGGGGATTGCAGCGGGGCAAATTTCGAGTTCCTATTTGATTGAGCAATATCAAAAGGCGGCAGTCCATTTTTCATCGCATGCCTTACGAAGCACGCGCTTTTGGAAATGCAATCGAAGTGAAGAATTGGGCGACGCTCAATTAGTAGCATGCGGCAAAGAGAGCATTGGAGTATTTGCTCGCCGAGCCTACAGGCGGCCCTTGTCTGAAGACGAGTCACGCCGGTTGAACGGATTTTTTGATACGGTTGTTGCTACTAAAGGCCTAGAGACAGGAATTCGATTGGTGGTCGAAGGAGTTTTACTGAGCCCGCAATTTCTCTACATGATTGAATCACCCAATACTTCTTCACTCTTAAAGGGGTATGCGGTAGCGAGTCGGCTTTCTTATTTTTTGTGGAATAGCATGCCCGATGAAGCACTTTTTCAGGCGGCAGCTGGTGGCAAGCTATCGACCAAACAAGAAGTAGAGACTCAAGCAAGGCGAATGCTTGAACACCCGCGGGCGCGAAAGGCCGTGGTGCATTTTCATCATCAGTGGTTGGAACTTGATAGCACGTACGTGGCAAATGCCGACATGAATACCTACATAGAACGCTATTTGCCCGAGGCGATTGGGGCAATCGAGGAAGAAGAAACCTTATTTGTTGAGGCGGTTGAAGAACTTTGGTCTTCATTTCTAATTGGCGTTCGAGCGGCCATGGTCTACGAAACGGAGCTCTTTGTTGAAAAGACGGTCTTTAATGGGGGCGGAAATTTAGCGAGCCTTCTTACTAGCAATCAAGGTTATATTACTCAATTTGACTCCTTGGCTGGCGAAGGCCTCGGAACAGATAGAATCTATGGCGTGACCGAGTCTGATATCGAAAGCGGGGAGGAGTTCGAGCGGTATTTATGGGATGGCAACCTAGACTATTCGTTGTCGATTAAGCCGGCGACGTTTCCTGCAGCGCAGCGGGCAGGTGTTTTGACGATGGGGGCAGTGTTATTGGCACGCGCTCACCCCGTTCACCCGTCACCCATTTTGCGCGGGGTATTTCTTAAAGAGCGCATTCTTTGTGAGTATGTTGGGCAGCCTCCCCAGGGCGCCGAGGGTTCGGCCCCGCCGGATACCCTAGAGGTTGATAGCACCAACCGAGAGCGCATCGAAGCCATTACCGCGCCGGCTGAGTGCAATTCATGTCATAAAACAATCAACCCATTGGGTTTTGCCTTTGAAAATTTTGATTCACTTGGGGGTTGGCGAACCACCGATAACTCCTATCCCGTCGATGCCTCTGGAACCTTAGAATCGGGGGATAGCTTTTCAGGGCCTTTGGAGCTGGCCAACAAATTGTCCACCAGCTCGCAGGTTCATGACTGCTACGCCCTGAATTGGTCTCGGGTGGCTTATGGGGCCTCTGCGCCGAACCAAGAGAACCTCGCTCAAGTTCAAAAAGACTTTCTCGCTAAACAAGGGGACATTCGGGAGCTTTTGGTTTCGATTGTCACTAGCGATTCCTTTCGCACTATTTCAGGAGGAAACTAATGGTTGTTGATAGAAGACGTTTTCTTTCGGCCTTAGGGCTCACTGGGGTGGGGGGGACTCTCTTCCCAAGCTTGCTGCCGAGAAGAGCATGGGGTCTCGATGGTGCCCCCAAGCGCTTAATTGTCATTTCTACTTCTCATGGTACGGTCTACAATGGCTGGAAAATGAGGCGTGGGGGCGAAAATGACGGCCAGAAGTGGGAGTTTGCCTTAGGGGGACTCAGCGAATCCCAATTTAGTAAATCCCTCAAGCCTCTTTATTCTCACCGCAATCGAATGTTGGCCCTAGACGGCTTATGCATGATTTCGGCCGAAAAAGACATTCCTGGGTATCGCCATGAAAAAGGATGGATCCATGCCTGGACGGGAGGCAAGGTCTCTTTTACGGGAAGTGATTTGTTTAGCACATTTCCCTCTATCGATCAGCTGGTGGCCAATAAGATTGCCCGTTCGGATCGACTTCCCTCATTGGAGCTCGGAGTGGGCCCTTTTAGGCCCATTAGTCATGCCGGAAAGGCCCAGCAATTGCCCTTTGAGGTTTCGCCGGCGCAGGTATTCGACCGAGTTTTTGGTTTAGCTAGCTCAACGGATCCTATTTTGACAGCCCAGGGCAGTGTGCTCGATTTTGCGCGCGCCGAATTTGCCGCAGTCAAACCAAAGCTCTCTTCTGCAGATTCAACCAAGATGCAATTGCATTTTGACCTCGTGCGGGAGCTAGAGCAACGCATAGCGGGCTTGCGAACCGCGCAGTGCAGCTCGGCGGGCACGTTGCCCGAGCTTGCGGCCACAAGTAGCTCTTATAATGAAAAAGTTGAATCCATGGCGCATTTGATTGCAGCGGCTTTTGCGTGTGACATGACCCGGGTGGTTAGCTTGTCTCTGGGGGATGTTCCGTCCGATGATTTTGGTTGGGGCGACTATTTATCAGGTGATGCCCACACTGATTTTGCTCATCGCATTTTTGAAGATTCAAGAGCTGCGCAGGCCATGACCAGCTATACGGAATTTCACGCGAAACAAGTGGCTTTTTTGGTTTCTCTTCTTGAGTCCATTCCGGACTCGGGTGGGGGATCTTTGATGGACAACACCCTCATTGTTTGGGGAGGTGAATTGGGGGACGGCTGGCACGGTTACGACAAATATTGCTGCGTCACCTTGGGCGGGTCGTGGTATTTTCGTCCGGGGCGGTATTTGCACTGGCCCGAAACCACCACCGATGTCTCTATTTTCACCGGAAATGGAGAATCGATTACCTCGGGAATGCCCCACCAGCACCTCCTTACCAGTGTGGGCAATGCAATGGGACTCTCGGTGGACCACGTGGGGGACAAAGAGGTCGCCAATAAGCAGGGCCGGCGGACTTCTCTTACGGGCCCCCTCGCTGGTATGCGCTAGGAGGACAGGTGCCCCCCAAAAAGGGCGCTGCTGGGGGGGCCGGGTTGGCGAAGAACACGTTTGGAAGGCCCCGGTGGGCGGTGCTGGGCTCTTTTACCGAGGAAGCTGGCCGGTCTCAGGCGCGCGGCCCTATATTATAGAACCATTATTGACTGCCTTGACGATCGAGAATGTGTGACCAACCCCTAGATAAATTTGGTCACGACATGGTAGTAGCCCGGCCAAATCAATGGGAGGTTCTTTATTTCGCCGCTAGACACTTCACTCTCCAACGATTCTCTCCTAGAGAAATACCGCCGCATTCGTGGCACAACGGAGTTATTGTGTCAGCCTTTGGCGCTGGAAGACTTTGGCCTTCAATCGATGCCCGATGCAAGTCCCCCAAAATGGCATTTGGCTCATACCACCTGGTTTTTTGAGACCTTTGTTCTTCAACCCCAACTGGCCAATTACAAACCCGTCGATTCTAACTATGCCTACCTTTTTAATAGTTATTACAACTCAGCGGGTCCCCAGTGGAATCGAGCTCAACGAGGCTTATTAAGTCGGCCCACGGTCTCTGAAGTATTCGATTTTCGTCATCAAATCGACACGATTATGAGCGACCTTTTGCTTTCTGACATGAGCACG
>CAXGXL010000369.1:0-4632 GCA_964013555.1 uncultured bacterium | reverse complement strand
TGTTTTTGTGATGCATCCCAATAAGTTACTCATGGGCCTGGAGCTCTCTTATTAAAAACGCCCTGACTCACCGTGCCCGTAGGAATTTGAAGCTAGCGTTTTGCGTGAGCACCATCTATGCTAAATTAGAAAGACAATTTATCATGGAAGAACGCATTACTCAGATTCTAGACACCTGCTCGTTTCGCGAGAATCCTTACTTTCAAAATCTGCACAATGGCTCGTTTGAAAAAGAGGACTTCATTGAAACACAGATTCAATTTTTCTTTGCAGTCGTCTTCTTCAACCGTCCAATGGCAATCTTGGCTGCCAAAATTCCCACGGCAGATCTTCGGTTAGAGGTGGTGCGAAATGTATGGGAGGAGCACGGCGAAGGTGATTCTGGAAAAATTCATGGCAGCACTTTCGTGGAGTTTCTCAAGAGAATAGGTAATGTCTCCCCCGAAGACATCGACCGGCGATTCCTTTGGCCCTCGGTTCGCATTTTTAACACAACGCTAGTAGGGTGCTGCACCCTTGATGAATACCTCGTCTCGGTAGGAGCCATGGGAATGATCGAACGAATGTTCTGTGAGATTTCCACGTGGCTTGGGCAAGGTATCGTTGACCGAGGTTGGCTAACCAAGGAAAACTTAATTCACTACAACCTGCATGCAGATCTGGACATCAAACACTCTCAAGATTTTTTTGACGTCGTCGCCCCATCTTGGAAAGCCTCCAAAGAAAATCGCTACTATATTGATCAGGGTTTAACAATGGGAGCTTCCCTCTTCAATATGCTCTATGAAGAACTCTATAAAAACCGTAAAGAAAGACTCTTTCGAGATATCAGTGGATTCCATTCCCGCTCGTTTACATAAAACAGGTGGGCACAAGTCGTCCAGGTTGTACTCGATTTCCATTTCAGACCCAATTCCAACCAAGGAAATAAGAGCGCCAACCCAATAGAATCTCGATTCATCAAAGGACAATCCCAACAAAGCCGCCTTACGTGAAGCTCCTATTAAGATATAGCAATCTAATAAACGAATTGCGGATCTATTCTCATGATACCTTCTCCTTTTCGTTTTTCCTTTCTAGAAGATGAATTTGGTGCTACGAAAGCCCATCAATTTAGGAGCCTAGGGCTCCCCCAAATCCTACCATAGGAGAGAAAATGTCGAAGAAAATAGGTGTTGTTCTAGCTGGTTGCGGCTACCTGGATGGCGCGGAAATTCACGAAGCCACTCTTACACTTTTGGCTCTTGATAGAGCAGGAGCCACTGTTGTCAACATGGCCCCCGTCAAAGAACAAATGCATGTCGTAAACCATACGAAAGGCGAGCCGGTAGATGGGGCAACTCGAAACGTATTCGAAGAAGCGTCGCGAATTGCCCGCGGCGAAATTACGGATCTAGCAACCGTAAAAGCAGACGACCTTGACGCTCTTATTCTTCCGGGAGGATTCGGCGCAGCCAAGAACCTCTCTGATTTTGCGGTTGCTGGAACTAATATGACCGTGGACGCGCATCTATCGGATCTAATTCGCACTATGCACGCTCAAAAGAAGCCTCTAGGATTCATCTGTATAGCACCGGCTATTGGCGCCAAGGTTCTCGGTGAACTCAAGCCCAAGCTAACTATCGGAAACGATACGGACACTGCAGCTGCACTCCAACAATTGGGTGCGATTCACGAAAACTGCCCCGTAGATGAAACGGTCGTGGACGAAACCAATAAAGTTATTTCCACCCCTGCCTATATGCTCGGACCATCCATTGCTCACGTAGCCAAAGGTATCGATAAATTGGTTGGGCAAGTCCTGGAAATGGCCTAGGTTCCTGATTTAGGTGCCTCAAAACTTGGCTCTTTATCGAAACGCAGCTGCTTTCGATAAAGGGCCCCCACTTAGCCGAGCGTTCCAAACAAAACCTGCTCTTGCAATTGGGTCTATTCCTTCCCTTCCCCTGCCCCTTTCGACGTAAGCTTCTCGCTTTCAAAGCCCATGGCACAAAAAAGTCCCAGCAGTGCTGGTAGTCAGGAAAGCGCGAAAAGCTAACAACTATCGCTCGCCATCAAGGATCGTTCCTACCCCCAAGTTGGTACCAATAATGGAGACCTATTTAAAGAAAACGTAAGGTCAAACAAAAAACTCTGCATCAACTCGGGCGTGGCCAGCTCGTAAGGGGGCCCGAAAAATACACTTTCTGCGTCAGCCCAAAACAGCCTTTGAGGTTGATGTACCCCCGTATAGATGGACTCGGCCATCGTACACCAGAAGTTTGTTTCAATAGGAAATATCCATGAATATCAGATTAATAGAGCTACTTTCTGTCACTTTTGAGCCACCCAAAAAACAAAAACAATCGACCTGGCACTTGGGACTTCTCTTAAGCATTTTGTCACTCGTGACCGGTTGCGGCTCCGAAATGGGTGAGCAAATCCTAAATTCGAATTTACACAAGAATCAGCTCAACTTCACCTCCATCACACCGAGCTCGCCCACCCGAGTCCAAGCTTTAGAGTCCGTCGGCGAAGGTACCTGGAATGGTAATGCCTCGATCATCACTTATCCCTTGCAGTCATCCCAAGGGCAATGTTCAGGCAGCTGCTATGGCCTGGCGTGGGACGTAAGCCGCATGCATGTTGGAGACTCCCAAAAGCCCACGGTTTTTTTTCAATGGTACCGAAGCGATACCCAGCCCCGTCTTAAAATCGACTTCATGGGTCCTCAATTTTGGATCCCAGTTACGACCCGAGCCAATATTACCTTCGGTAATTGGTGGACCCGAGCCAACGACGTCACCTATACCAATGTGAAGCTACCCTTCATCATTGATCCCATCAAAGACGGAGTGCAAGACCGCTGGTTCACCATTGCCGTAGAATCCAGTGATACAATCTCTCAATCTCATACGGTTCATGCCACCGCAACCTCCCAGGCCGCCACCGCCGCTACCAAAGAGCCCGGTCGCCCCATTACCGTTGACGGGCGCACCTGGAATGGCAATGGTTCAATTATAGCCCATGCTTCCAATGGTCGCGATTCAACATCCGGCTACGGCATAAGCAAGGACATTGCCGCCATTCACCCCACAAGCGAAAAACTACCTGTCGTATTTTTCCAATGGCAGTTGGATTCCGCGGAGGGGCGAGCCTTAAAAATAGATGCCCCCGAAATGGAAAACGCGACTATAACTTACGGCCCGTGGAACAATCGAGAATCGGATACAACTCGACTCGTCAGCCTCCCCTATACCATTGATCCCGGAGCCGATGGTCGGGACAATTCTGATGGCACGTGGTACGTGGTCAAAGTAGCGTTCAACAAAAAACCCACAAGGACCGTCTATGTCAGTGCAGATATCGTCTCGGCTTGCGCCGAAACACTCGATGATTGCGGTGTTTGTGCCGGTGATAATACAAGTTGTCAGCAAGATTGCGCCGGCATTTGGGGAGGCCTTTCTATCCAAGACAGTTGCGGCGTTTGCGACACAGATCCAACCAACGACAATCAATACTGCCCTTGTGGTTCTGGCCTCGAAGACACAATCAATCTGAGAAGCAATAGCGATATTACGCCCATCGCTTCTTGCACCGAGCTCAACGCCAACTTGGCCATCGAGGAAACAGACTTCGCTTCACTCGCCGACCTTTCTCATATTGCTTCAGTGTCAGGAAACCTTACCATTAGTGGCAATTCTAATTTGTGTACTGAGGATGCTCTTGAATTCGCAAACCGCATTACCCTAGGAGGGTCGCACACCATTGATAACAACCGCAACTGCGCTGATGGCATGGTCAAGATTGCCGGCAACACATTTACAATGGGTTGCGACGCCGCAATAGACGAAGGCTGTGAAGTAGGCGAGTCGCCCCAGCATGAGGTTACCCTTAGCACATATTGGATTGATACCTTCGAAGTTACCGTCGGTGAATTCAGAGATTGTGTCGCCTCTAGTCAGTGCACCTACACTTACGGTGGAAGCGATAGTCGGGAGAACTACAATAACGGGCGCAACAATCACCCCGTGAATTTCGTCACCTGGAATGAAGCCAACGAGTATTGCCAATGGAAAGGAAAATCTCTCCCTACTGAAGCCCAATGGGAGATGGCGGCCCGCGGCACCGATGGACGGCAATACCCCTGGGGAAATGAGACTCCAAACTGCAACCTCATGGTAAAAAATGGATGCGCCAACGGCACCATGCCGGTAGGAAGTAAACCCCAAGGCGTCAGCCCTTACGGAGTTCATGACATGAGTGGGAATGTAGCAGAATGGGTCGCAGACTGGTACGACAGAGATTATTATGCATCCTCGCCTGCGGTAGATCCACAAGGAGCGAGCCAAGCTGCAAGTAACCAAAAAGTTGTCCGCGGAGGGAGAGTTTACTACAATTACCCTAATATCCTTGTGGATGACCGAACTCGCACGACCTATCGAGGAAGCAACTATACCAGCAATAGGTTTCACGATCGTGGTTTTCGCTGCGCTAAAGTCGCCCTTGAATAATTCGTAGTCACCCAATCTTTCTTAGGAAGAGACCACACGAGTGACCATTTTGGATCCGATTTTTTCCTTGCCCCACAGAGTCACCGGCAGGACAATGGTGAGCGTTATCCCTTTGGTATTTGGAGCGCACTGTGCACAC
>CAXGXL010000368.1:0-4656 GCA_964013555.1 uncultured bacterium | reverse complement strand
CAGAGCCGTTCTTTCACCGTAAGACAGATGCAGCACCACTGAATTCTCATTCTCGTTCAACTCTTCATAGATATCAGTGTCCCCCTCTGGCCGGGGATGCAGCGGCCGAATTATCATTCCACCTAATTCTATCTTCCTAGGAAGATCCTTAATAGCTTTAACCCTTCCCCCCTTCGCTCGAACATTTCGAATAACCGTTCGGGTCGTAGGATGAGAGTCATCGCCGTGAAACCACAACTCCCTGATTTGATATGCCTCTGATAAATAGACAAACCCTTGAATATGGTCCGGGTGGGAATGAGTCAAAACAGCAACATCAATCACCTCAATTCCCATCAAGTCCAAGGCTCTACCCATCACGTCTCTTCCTGGAGCAAAACTCCCGGGTCCCCACGAACCGCCGGCATCAATCACCATAGCCTCTCCCCTCGGAAGTCGAATAATGGAACCATCCCCCTGTCCCACATAAGGGAAAACGATAGCCCATTCCCCCAACGGAAATCGCAATTGTTCAACGAAGATACCCTGATTCTCGTAAGTTGTGCTCCAAAGCACACAACCCAATCCAAGCCCCAACAAAGTACACCGCGCGGTGAAACTTCGAAGAACCCAGATCATCAGCACCAACCCAACACCGACAACCAAAAAAGGAAGTCCAGCTCGAGCTATATCGATGGTCGTACAAGGTAAATAATCCAGTATTTTCAACCCTGCTTGGAGCAGAGTGAAAAATGCTTCGAGCACTTCTTTAAGAAAAGTAGCCCCCGGAGCTCCCCAATAAAGGAGAAGACAATAACAAAAAGAGCACGGGACAAGGACAAATGCAGCTATAGGAACCGCAAATAAATTGGAGATCGGAGATACAATCGAAATCCGCCCTGCGTACCAAGCCAGTATTGGCGCAGTCACCAAACCTGCCAAACAAGAAATCTCCAAACTCCGACGAACCCATTTGATAGGTGCCCAAGAGTTCTTTGCCTCTTCACTTGTGAGAAAGAACATTAGGCCCCCGGTACTCAGAAATGAGAGCCAAAACCCAAGATTACCCTCCAAGGTATTCGATTTGGGCAAAAGACATAAAGCCGCGAAGAAAAATCCATTCCAGGAAATTAACCGCCCACCAAGCCAGCGCCCCCATAGTGCAAACGAACACATAATCGTAGCTCGAAGTGCAGACACTGGAGCGTGAACCCAAATACAAAATACACTCACCAAAACAATGGTGGAGAAGTCCGCTACGGTTCGAACGCAATAACGCTCCGCAAAACCGGGAATACGTAAAAATATCCAACTCACAGCCCACCAGATGGCCAATGCTATAAAACCAATATGCAAGCCACTAATTGCCAATAGGTGGGCGATACCTGAGTCGGACCAGCTATTTCTCAATTCTTCGGAAAGATATCTCTTCTCACCCAACACAAAGGCAAGAACCAACCCGGCTAAATCAGCACTTAGATTATCGCGAACCAACAAGTTCAATCGCGCTTGAATTTTTCCCCAACCCAACCGTGAAAACCACCCATCGTCATACGCAACCATACCGTAAGGTGCTCTTATTCGAAACGAGTTCCCACTGGGCTGTGCTTTCCAAAAATTAAGATCTCCCACCTTGGGAACTAATTCAAGAACCCCTTGAACCCTGTCCCCCCTGGCCAGAGTAGAACTGGCAAGAGGAGCCCAAAACGCCACCGATTCCATCTCAAGGGGAATCTCCCACCACCGCCCTTGCTTCAAACACGCTACGAGCTCAACCGGTGCTCGCCACCGCCCACCCCTACGCTCTTGAATCGGAGCTTTAAGAACCCTTGCTCTCCACAAAGTCGCAGTTAAAGGACACGAAGGGGAAAAAGATCGAAGTGGCCGAGATTCAAGCTCTGCTAAAAACCAACCGCTGGTAAAAACCAACCCCAGGGCCACAATCACAGCCACAAATCCCCTGGAGCCAAAAGCTAAGCAAAATAGGCAAATTAGAGTAGCGCAAGCCCCCAAAAGAAGCGTGTCCACCTCCATTAGATGCACGCCTACCCCAAAACTAAATAAGAGAAATAACAAAGCCACAGGACTTGCTTGAAACATACGCCAGATCCAATTGGCGTGGTGGGACTTGTAACGTGGGACTCTAACTCGACTCTGTCAAGTTCAAGAAATCAAAAACCAGACGGAATAAAGCAAATATATCAGCGGTTTCACTCTTGGCCGGCGACTTTCGGCGAAATGCCTCCAAGTAGATCTCCCGCTGAGAGTCGTTTTTCGGCCACCAACATCATTTGGGTTTTGCACCTTCAGCTAAGGATGATTAACATAGCCGACACGATGCTGAAAATACTTCCCACCGCCCTCCTTCTCGCCACCGCTTCTTTGTACGTATTTTTGCCAACATCCCATGCGACCGGCTTTGGCGATTTAGAACTTGTACACGGCATTGAGGCGTACTCTGACAACAAATCCGACGAGGCCCTTCAGCATTTCGAGACCTACATCAAAGAACATCCCTATGGACAATTTCGGTTGGAAGCACGCTTCCTCGCCGCTCGAGCTTCGTTAAGAAGTGAATTCCCCAAGCTTGCTCTTCATTACCTCACTGAATTGGAAACCGCCCTACCGGATATTGGGGACTACGTCCTCGAACTTGAGGCGCGTAGCCATCAAGCTCTCCGCCAATGGACACAAGCAGGTTCAAAGTGGAAAGAACTAGCACAATCCTATCCCAACTCTCCCCTATTCGAAGACGTTCCCTACCAGCTCGGCAATGTCTATTTCGCTCAAGGTCAGCTTGATGCAGCAAGAACCCAATACGAACAAGCTCTTCAGAGAGCCCCCAAAAATGCTCGGGCACCCTTAGCTCAATTCAATCTCGGGCAAATTGCGGAAAAATCTTCGGATTTTGAAGGTGCAAGTAAGGTGTATAAACATTTTGTGTACTACCAACCCTCCCACCACCTCAGTCCCTTGGCGAAAGAGCGACTCGAAAATTTAACCCAAAAGCAAAAAGCCCCTCCCGCCTCTTTTGGACTGCGGCTAACCAAAATCGATAAATTAATAACCCGACATTCTTTTGACCGTGCCCGAGAGGAATTGGCAGATCTGCAAACTCTCCAACTTAGTGAAGAAGATCAATTAGGAATCGACTATCGCCATGGAAAACTGCTTTATCGCCAAGGCAAATACGAACAAGCAATCTCAATCTTTACTAAGTTGGCCAAATTCTATCCTGGGCTTCAAAGCGTCGAATTTATGAAATGGATATCTCGCTGCTATTCTTCGAGCGGAAATCCATCCCAAGCAGTGGCTATCTACCGCCAACTTGCTGACCAATACCAATCACGCTCTACAGGCCGCCAATTACTTTTTAAAGCCGCCTGGCTCTCCTTCAACGGAGGTTTACACCAAAAAGCTATTGAGCTTTTTGGACTCTTTCTCGAACGCTACCCCCAAGACCAACGAGCACCAGATGCCTATTGGTATAAAGCCTGGAACTCCTACCGACTCGACAAACTCCCCGCAGCCAAAGCCACTCTCGAGGAACTTCGAGCTACGTTTTCCACAAGTACTTTGGTCCAGCATGCGCACTACTGGGAAGGTAGAATCAACCTTCAACTCGGGATTCCAAAAGCCGCCAAGAAATCCTTTGAAGCGGCACAATCGATACATCCCTACAATTATTACGGCACGTTGGCGCGGCAACGTCTGCGGGAACTAGAACAAATCCAAACTCCTCTGACTCTCAATAGTACCCCTATTGAACTAGCATCCCTCAATATGGTCACTGACTCCGCAACAGACTTACACATAGAGAAAAAAGCGCCCTCTTCCCATAGCCATAACCTGCTTCCCAGCGAAAAGAAGGAAGACGCGTCTAACTTACCTCTTTTCCACGAAGAGAGCGCATTTCAATGGAGCTCGCCAGAAGGTCGTCGCATTCTCATGCTACTTCGAGTAGGGATGGCCTACGAAGCAACCCACCTAGTCGATGAGCTCCAAGCCACTCCCGGTTACTCTCCTGAGGAAATAGCTTACTCGAGGGCATTTTTGTACCACTTCCTCGGGGACCACTACCGTGGATATAAGCTGGCAGAAAAAACGTTTCGGTCCACCATCGAGTTGCCGCTGGGTAAGGAGTCGCGACCATTTTATCAGATGGCCTATCCTAATGCGCACCCCAAACTTGTGCAAAAGGCACACGAAGAATTTGGCGTTGCCAAAGAACTGCTATGGGCCGTAATGAAACAAGAAAGTGCCTTTAATACTCGGGCAAGATCATGGGCGACTGCTGCAGGATTACTTCAAATTATACCATCAACTGGAAGAAAAATTGCTTCAGCATTATCTGTTGAGCCCTATCACTTTGAAATGCTTCAAGAGCCCCAGACTAATATTCGCTTTGGCGCATGGTACCTCAGCGAACTTATTCGAAAATTTGAAGGCAATATTATCCTCGCAATCGCGAGTTATAACGCAGGCCCCAAGGCCGTATCCAAATGGGTAGACCAACGACACTCGATGCAAACTGATGAGTTCATTGAAGAAATTCCTTATCGGCAAACACGACACTACGTGCGTAAGATCCTTGGCAATCTAGGAGTCTATCAGGAGCTCTACCAAGGTACCACCCTCGATGTTCCTAGGGCGATCTCTTCTTCTTACTTAGACAAC
>CAXGXL010000367.1:0-4666 GCA_964013555.1 uncultured bacterium | reverse complement strand
GCTCTTCAATTTCACTGCTGCTGCTAAAAAACTGCAGTCCGTCACGAAGCCATTGCACGATTGCTCCCGCAACAAATGTGCTCCCCTCTATGGCATAAGTTGTCTGATTATTGAGCCGCCAAGCAATTGTGGTTAACATACCGTTGGCTGAAGGTATCGCTTGCTCGCCCGTATTCGCCAAAGCGAACGCACCAGTTCCATAAGTACATTTTGCCATTCCCTTTTCGAAGCAGCCATTGCCAAATAAAGAGGCTTGCTGGTCACCTGCAATTCCCGCAATGGGTATCCCGTCAGGTAAGATTGGGTGCCCCTTGGTTGTTCCATAAACCTGAGCAGAATCACAAACCGTGGGTAAAATAGAGTCAGGGATTTCACCGAGAATATTACATAATTCACTGTCCCACCGATTCCCATGAATGTCATAGATAAGAGTTCTTGAAGCATTCGTAGCATCGGTAACATGGGCCTGCCCACTGGTAAGCTTCCAGATCAGCCATGTATCCATTGTACCAAAACGCAATTCATTTCTGGATGCACGCTCTCGAAGCCCCTCAACATTATTTAAGAGCCAGGCGATTTTAGTTCCGGAGAAATAGGGGTCTAATACCAGCCCGGTCTTGGCTTGAACCAGATCTAAATGCCCAGCTTCCCGAAGCCGTGCACAGGTTTCAGCCGTTCTCCTGTCTTGCCAAACAATTGCTTTGGCCACAGGCTCACCTTTCACATCCCACAGGCCAGTGGTTTCTCTTTGATTTGTTATTCCAATACCTGAAATATTAAGAGGATTTACTTCGGAAGCTTCAAGGCAGTCCTTAATAGCACTTGTGGTTGAGTTCCAAATAGCAATGAGGTCGTGCTCCACCCATCCATTTTCAGGAAACTCCTGCGGAAATTCCGCATAGCCTCTCCCCAACACCTGGACCCCACCCGTGTCTTTTGATGCCATCTCGACCATCAAACACGTGGTACCAGTCGTTCCCTGGTCAATTGCTAAAATATGGTTGCTCATAGAATCCTCCGCTCCGGAAATCCGACCGGCCATAGTAAATTGAGTTCCAGCCCCAAATCACAAAGAGAAGATGTCTGCAAACCCTCAAAGCAATTGGTATCTAGGCTTCCCCCTTGAGTTTCCACTTACAACCACGTAGCATCCTCTAGGAGCACGAAGGAAAATACTTGAAAACACAAGAACAAATGCATTTATTTGATGAGCTTCCTGACGGGGTTGTCTTCGTCAAAGACGGAACTATTGAGTGGGCCAATCAAGCATTCTGGGAACTCCTAGGACTAACACGCAACTCCATACCCCACAAAGCTCCAATTTCTGAGTACCTTCCTGAAGCCCGCACCCACCTCTTTAGTCCCCCGGGTCTAAACCACGTCAAAATCGCTGTATTGGAAACCTATCTTCAGTGCCCTAACTCTACGTCCATTCCTGTAGAAATACACCTCAAAGACACCAAAGATATGGTTGTTGCAGTCATTAGAAACCTAGATAAGCGAAACGAACGCAAAAACCGAGCGGCCCGCGTCGAGCGCCTTCGGGCACTTGGCGAAATCGCAGCCGGGGTTGCCCATGACTTTAACAATACTCTCACCACGATAATCGGGCGCCTAAGAACGATTAAGAAGAAACTCAGTGAGCAAGAATCCATTCAAGAGGAACTTCGTATTATTGAATCCGCAGCCCAAAGCGGTACCGACTTAGTTATGCGAATTAAGCAATTTTCAAACCCGGCGCATCACGCGCCCCCACGGCAAGAAGTCGACCTGCGGCTACTCTTAGAGGAAGCTTACCTGTTTATCGAAACACGCATTCCAAAACAAGTAACCCTTCTCAAGCAGCTAAACCCTGTCCCCCCTATTTTGGCGAATCGAAGCGAACTCCTTGAAGTTTTTCTTAACCTTCTAACTAATGCGCTAGACGCCGTAGAACACCGCGGCAGGATCCACTTGTCATGTAGACTAAGAGAAAACAAGGTAATCGTAGATATCCAAGACGATGGTATTGGAATCCCCGCAGAAACCCAGCGACGTATTTTCGAACCCTTCTTCTCAACAAAAGACAAAAACGGTACCGGCCTTGGACTAAGTGTCAGCCAAAGGATCCTCCACCAGCATAATGCCGAAATTCAACTATCTAGTGCCCCAGGACAGGGCACTCAATTCACTATTGCCTTCAAAATACAAAGCCGTAAAAGTCCTCGTCGCCAATTAAGTCAAACACGACTCTCAATCGTCGTGTTTGACGACGATATCAATGTAGCCGATATGGTAAAGGATCTTCTTGAAGAAGAAGGCCATCAGGTGGAAACTATTACGGACTATCAGGCAATGGTTGACTTTTCATTCGCTAAAGCACCTGACTTGGTTATTACCGACTTGGATTTGGCAGGCGCCAGCGGATGGGACTTGGCTCGCACGGTTGCCTCTCGCTACCCCCAAACCGTCGTAGGCCTTATGACCGGATGGCCACTAGATTCAAGCGAAGAAGAGTTAAGAGTACGGGGAATTGATTTCATTGTAAACAAACCCTTTACCCTCCACTCCCTGCACCAAGCTCTTGAGAAAGTAGGATACCAACCACCATCTTCTTAGTTCAAAAGTTGACGGGCTTCTCCTAGCTTTTCACAAACTCTAAGGATCTGTTCTGAACGGTTCCTGCGTTCTTGTTCCAATCGACTCCTCTCATCTTCCCGCTCACTCTCAAAAAGACTCAACCTTTCTTCCTGTTTCTTCTTAACTTCCTCGACTCCATCGAGGGAGGTTCGCAAATTATCAATGGCTTCATCTCGGGCATCTATATTCATAGCCATTTGTTCTTGAAGTTCAACAAGCGTTCCTTCAAGCTGAGCCATTTCGTTTTTCAAAGCTGCATAATCATCTTCGCGCTGCTGCAATTGTTCCCCACTTTGGGTCAGAGAGTTTTGAAGTTCTTGTGAACTTTGCTCGGATAAACTCAATGCATTTTCCAACGTTTTTTCTCGCTCGCCCCCCTCTTGGATCCGCTCCTCCAGGAGAATAACTTTCTGAGTTGATAAATTGAACTCTTGCTGCAACTCTTCAAGCACTGCCTCACGCCCTGAAAGAAGCTCTCGAACATTACCGAGTTCTTCAGTTTGCCCTGCAATGATCGTGTCGCGCTCTTCAACGTCCTTTTGCAACCCCGATAGAGCTCGTTGTTCTTCTTGTATTTCACTGCGAAGATTTTCGATAACCACCTCACACCGACCCAGTTCCGCGGCACTATTGGCACGAAACTCTTCAAGTTCTTGCTCATGGCTAACTCGAATTTGCTCACTTTGTTCAGCATGAGCCGTCCTCAAATTATCCAATTCCAATTCCGCACCCACTCGGAGGTCTTCCAGCTCTTGCTTACTCGACGCCTCCGATTGTGCTAATTGATTCTCCAAGCCCAACCGAATCTCAGCCGCAGCATCAAACTCATTGGTCAATTGAGTCATCAACTCTTCAATCTTCTCTTCCTTTTCCGCAATGGAATGTCGCTGTGTATCTATGGTCGTCTTGTACTTATCGATAGCTTCGTTTCGAACCTCTAAGTCGTGTTCATACGCTGAACGCGTTTCCTCAAAATAGCTAGTAAGCCGAACTGAGTCGTTTTCAAGCTCAACCAGCTTGGAATGAACTAAATCGAGTTGCTCCTCTTTACTTGAAAGTTCTCTACTCAAACCATCTCGTACTTCCTCAAAACTTCGTTTGTCGTCTAGCGCTTCTTGAAGCAAAAGAGAAATGCGGTTTTCGAGCTCATCAATTTCATTCAAATTTATTTGGCTCTGCTCTTCAGCCGCCTGCCAACGCTGAGCGTTTTCATCTTCGAGTTTTTGATAAATTTCATTTGCTTCGGTCAGGCGTGCTTCATACTCTACTGAAGCATTATTATACGCCCTTTCCTCTGACTCTCTCTTTTCCTCAAGCTCTCTTACGGTGTAATTGGCCGTTTCAATCTGTCCATGTAACAATCGTATCTCTTGTTGTCCATTTTCCAATAAGGTCTCAATATGCTCCATCTCGGATTCACGCACCGACCAGGCATTGCGAAACTTCATCACTTGGGCTTCGGTTCTCTTAAGTTTCTCTCGAAGAAACTCGACCTTCTGCTCGAGCCCTCCTCGAGACGTTGGAAGCGGATTGGAATCAGGAACAAAAAGCTCCTCAAACCGAGTTCGTCCCGCCCAAGCTTGGGACGCACTTCTCTTGAGTGGTGGCGGCTTGAGCGGCGGTGGAGAAACTACCGGCGAAGCAGAAGCTCTTTGGGCAGGACTAAGAAGAGAAGCACCAAGGGCATTATCAGACGACGAAAGAGGGGGACCTTTTTCTGCCGATAGATCAGAAGCATCTAAATCCTCTAGGATATTCTCTAATTCCGCATCGAATTCTTCCTCCGCCTTTTCTTGAAGCTCATCTTTCGTACTCAATTCGTCCGTCATAGGGTCCTCGTTTTCAAAAGAGCGTCCTTACGAGACCATACCCCGAGCAAGAGGGAAGCTTCAATACAACTTAGAGACCATTATGCGCCCGCAAAAGATCTTCGAATTCCCAGGTTAACTAGTATCCGAGATACTCTGATGCGACGCCAGCAATCGGATCCAGCACAAAGAGCCCATCTTCAAAAACCTGCCCCATCGCAATCTCACGTATATCCATC